>JAVWJF010000058.1:0-7099 GCA_036639195.1 Longicatena sp. | reverse complement strand
ATTTCTGCAATCTCATACTCAGATTTAACTGTCATTAAGGTATCCATTCCGTGACAAAATAAGACGTTATAACCTTGAGATTGTCCATCACATTCCATTTGCAAAATTTTAGTCTGGCTCTTATGCCCTTCTAAAAGTTCTTCATTTGCTTTCTGTAAGAGTTCTTTTGCTTCCTTTGCTTTATATCCCATTGCTGCTTTCATCGCATCTCTTATTAACTCTCTTGCATTTCCTCCATGCATTACAAGTTTCATACCTGTAATTGTTAAAATATTATCGTCTTCCATATTGACCTCCTAATTTACCTTAAAACTATTTAATCGATTTTAGCTTTTTCGTTTTCTAATGCTATTGTATCGTTCTCATAAACCTTAAAGAACGGATACCATATAAAGAAACTAACAACTGTTAAGACAAGACATAACACAACTCCTGCTATTCCAGAGTTTAAGAATGCTTGCACAACTGTTGGCAAATACCAAAGCTGATTAACAGCAGATGGAATGGCTACAAATCCAAAATAATAAGCAAGTGCTGCAATCAACGAAATCACAACAGAATTCAACCAAAATGGAATCATAAGGATTGGATTATAAGCGACAGGAGCACCAAATACTACTGGTTCGTTGATATTTAGTATTGCTGGTAATGCACATACACGACCAATTGCTTTAAGTTTCTTGCTTTTTGATAAACACATTAAAATCACTAAGGTAAGCGTTGCTCCTACTCCTCCAATATTAAACATCCCATTGTATGTTTCCATCACGCATATATTGGAAGCAGCATTTCCAGCACTTACAGCTGCAGCATTAGCAGAGATACCTTCCATCCAAATTGTCCATTGAAGTGGAAACAGAATCCATGTAAACCCAAAAGAATATAAGAAACATTCTGCAAAGGCGATCAATACGACTCCTGGAATTGTTTGAGAAATGACAGAAAGTGGACTAAATAATGAACGAAGCAGTTCATACAAATCAAAATTCAATAAATAGCATGTTACACCAAATGCAATACAGATTATTACTGGAATCATAGAATCAAACATGTTTACAATTAAATCTGGCATTGCGGTATCTTCACTGAATAAAGAATGTTTGCTTGCAATATGAAATACTTTAGAACACAACAATCCTACAAATACGGCACATAGCATTCCACCAGTCCCTATTTTATCTAGCATTAAATTCATAGTTGCATTTTCAGCATCGAACGTTGGCATAAGAAGAACTAAAAATGTTCCTAAACTTGAAAGGGATGCAATATTTTTAAATTTCTCCTCATGTTTTTCTTCAAGAAATTTAATTGGTATTAAAAATGCCATAAATACAGACATTAAACCAAATGTGAATTGATTTACTAAAGATACATCTGGAATCCATGATAAAAACGAAATATCTCTAGCCAAACTAAGAATAGTAACGAAACTACCAATCATAATGATTGGTAACACCGTCATAATTGCTTTTTGAACGGATGCAATGTATGCATTTTGACAAATTTTAGTTAGTTTAGGTGAAAATGAGTTTTTCATCCAATTGATAAATTTATTGTTGTTCATAATGATTCTCCTTTTTCTTTTATTAAATCAAGGGCTTGTAAGAGAGCTCTTTCTCCATCGATTGTTCCATACACTTCTTCATTTATGAATGCAAATGGAACATGATATGGCGCAATACTTTTTTCAATTGCTTCTCTTTGATAAGCTAAATGTGGTCCTATTAGCAAACAATCTGCATCTTTTACAGAACTCAACAGTTCTGATTCACTTCTAGCGATAATGGTCGCATCTAGACCTTTTGCTTTGGCAGCTTTTCTCATTGCTTTTGCAATAAACCCACTTGAAGCTCCTACCCCACATACTAATAAAATCTCCATTGATGTAATCCTCCTATCCGCCTTGGCGTTCATGTTAATACGTATCACACACAAATCTTAATAAATTTTACAAGCGTTCATCAACTCAAGAGTTTCACTGGTATGGTGAAAACGATGGAAGTAATCTCCATTGATAATTCCCATTTAATGATTTACTATATACTTGTAAACTTGGGGAGAATTCACTATGAAAGATAAACATCAGGAGATTTTTTATATTCTCGAACAATGTGACACATTTACTTCATCTAAACAAATAGCATTAAAGATGAATATTACGACACGTTCAGTAAAGAATTACATCAAGGAAATGAACCAGGAATATCCAAATTGTATCGAATCTAGTCAAAAAGGTTACAGACTGCTTCGTGATAATTTTCATAATGTAAAATCAAAAGATGCAGTTGATATACCACAAAATCAAAAAGAACGAATAAACTATATTATTCGTTCCTGTTTACAAAGTGTTGATGCATCTGTCGATATCTATACATTAGCAGATGATATCTATGTTAGTTTAGCAACCATCAAAAGAGATATACTAAGCGCAAGTAATTTATGTGAAACATATGAATTAAAACTAGAGTTACATGGTGATCTTCTAACTCTCGCTGGCAAAGAGAAAGACAAACGTAATCTGATAACTTATTTATTTCAGCAAGAATATGAAAATAATAATTTAGACATAAATAAGATGCAATTCCTTTTTCCTGAATATGATTTAGATTATATAAAAAAGACCATTACGAATAAATGCAAAAAATATCATTACACCATTAATGGGTATGCAATTCATAAAATTGTACTAGATACTGTAATTAGCATCGACAGGATTCGTAATTCATTTTTAACTTACGAATCCTATCAAGAAATAACATTTAATTATCATGAATTACTTCTTGCAAAGGAAATAAGCAAAGATTTTGAGCAATTCTTTCAAATCGTATATAACGAAGAAGAATTAAAAGCATTCACTATTTTATTGTTTAGCCATTTATTGAGAGTGGATTATCAGGAAATCACATCTGAAAATCTTATCAATATCGTTGGAAATGAAACTTACCAACTATCTAGAAAAATTTTCGAAGAAACAAACAGTAACTTTTTGGATACACAAAATAAAGATTTCTTTACACGGTTCACATTACACCTTAGTAACCTCTTATTACGCGCAAAAACAAACTATATCAATAATAATTTGTTGACGGAAAATATAAAAATTTCTTGCCCTTTGTTATTTGATTTCGCAGTGAATATTTCAAATATAATTTATCGTGAAACAGGTTTTACAATTAATGATGATGAAATAGCCTACATTGCTCTTCATATTGGGAGTCTATTAGACAAAGAAAAAGATAAAATGAATTGTGCATTAGTGATATCTAATTATTATAATTTTTCTGACGATTTAGAAAAAAGATTCATAGCCACTTATGATTCCTTATTCACTATAGATATCATAAAGGAAGTAGATTTAGAAGTACTCAAAAAATACGACATTGTTATCAGCACATACAAATTCTCAGGATTTCAAATGTTAAATGGTGTGCTTATTACTAATTTACTTACTGAAAGAGATATACAACATATACAGCAAAAACAAAATGATGTACTTAAATATAAGCAACAACAACGCTTAAAACAGGATCTTTTAAGGATTACAGATAAGAACTTTTTCTATCAAAATTTATCCATTGCTTCTAAAGAAGATGTAATTAAATATATCGTAGCGGCCCTTATTAAAGAGAATTATGTGGAATCCTCCTATCTTGAAGAAGTGCTTTACCGTGAACAAATTTCATCAACCGCTTTTAATCTAGTTGCAGTTCCTCACTCAATGAAAATGAGTGCTCATCGTACGATGGTTTCTTTTTCAATACATAACAAACCTATTAAGTGGGGGAATCGCATGGTAAATATAGTTATTTTATTCGCTATTCACGAAGATGATAAAGTTTTATTTCACAAAATCTTTGATGAGTTAATTTCCTTGTTGATTGAGAATAAAAACGTAGAAAAAATTATGAAATGTTCAGAATTTTTCGATTTTATCGAAACATTAACAGCCTTGGAATAAGACGGCTCTACATTCGTCATTTCAATCCAATTGTTACCAACTAAAAAATTTTTTATACAATCATAATATCGTTATACTATGGATTTACAAGTACTTCCATTGACATTTCATTGGAATAATGGTAGTCTAAACAACGTTAATTGATAGAGGCGCAAATCACAAGAGTACATCTTCACATCTGCTTGGTGGCAGTGAATATGGAAAGGGTTATTTGCCGAAGAAACATATGAACACCAATTCAATGTTTCTGGTATTTTGCACAACATGCACAATACTGTCACTTTACATAAAGTGGAGAGCTATCTAAAGTATAGAAATTATATGCTTTGGTGGAGTCTGTCCAACAAGGCATTTTTTTATGGAGGAGATGATTTTATGGAGTTTACCGCAACATTTTTCTCGCTATTACCACCAATTATAGCGATTGCTTTAGCACTGATTACAAAAGAGGTGTACTTGTCCTTATTTATAGGGATTGTATCAGGGGCGTTACTTGTGAGTGGGTTTCAAGTACTAGACGCAACAAATGTTATCTTTGATACAATGGGTGAAAATTTAGGAGATACTTGGAATATAGGGATTCTTATTTTCCTTGTATTTCTAGGTATGATTGTTTCTTTAATGAATCGTGCAGGTGGAAGTAAAGCATATGGTGCTTGGGCGAACAAAAAGATACATACAAAGCATGGCGCATTATATGCAACGTTTGCCCTTGGTTCTTTTATATTTGTAGATGATTACTTCAATTGTTTAACCGTTGGGAATATTATGCGTGAAGTGAGTGATTCCTTTAAGATATCGCGTGCTAAGCTTGCTTATATTATTGATTCTACGGCTGCGCCGATTTGTATCATTGCGCCGATTTCTAGTTGGGCAGCGGCTGTTAGTGGATATACGAGCGGTGATGGGTTTACATTATTTCTTAGCACCATTCCTTATAATTTATATGCATTATTGACCATCGTAATGGTGATTCATGTTATACGTAATGATTTTGATTTTGGTAAAATGGAAGAGAATGAGAATTGTGCTGCATTAGGTGATGTTCACTTTGGTCTACATGATTATCAAAACAATGAAGAAATACCTACATCGGACAAAGGAAAAGTACTAGATTTGGTTCTGCCTGTTCTATTCTTAATCATTGCTTGTGTTACAGCTATGATTTATACTGGAGGATTTTTCGAGGGTGTTGATTTTATTACTGCCTTTACAAAT
The DNA here is from genome assembly GCA_036639195.1 of Longicatena sp. Lineage (GTDB taxonomy): Bacteria > Bacillota_I > Bacilli_A > Erysipelotrichales > Erysipelotrichaceae > JAVWJF01. The sequence goes on along the minus strand of JAVWJF010000058.1, from coordinate 1,923 downwards.
TGTGATGCATCTAGTGCTCTTGTATTAGGATCGTTCTTTACTTTGATTTTCACCTTCTTGTTGTACATTCCTCGTCGTATTATTCGTTATCAAGATTTCGCAGATTGTATACCGCAAGGATTTAAAATGATGGTTCCTGCCATTATCATATTAATACTAGCTTGGACATTAGGTGACCTTGTTTCTACCAAACTTGAAGCAGGTATATTTGTATCTGAACTTTTAAAACATGCGAGTATATCTTCCGCAATCTTACCCGCAATCTTATTTATTGCCGCAGCCGCTTTGGCTTTTTCTACTGGTACTTCTTGGGGTACCTTTGGTATTTTGATTCCTATTGTGACTGCTATCTTTGCGGAAGGAGAACCTTTATTAGTAATTTGTATATCCTCGATTCTTGCGGGTGCTGTTTGTGGAGATCATATTTCACCTATTTCGGATACGACCATAATGGCATCAGCTGGTGCACAGTGTAATCATATTAATCATGTCACCACACAGACACCATACGCTTTGATTGTTGCCGTTTCTTGTGTAGTTGGATATCTCGTTGCTGGATTTACTAAGAACGTCTATATCACCTTTATCGTAGCTTTAATTACAATGATAATTGTGAATAAAATTGTATGGAAACTAAAGAAAAGGAAGCGATAACCGCTTCCTTTTTCATTTATACGTTAAATCTAAAATGCAATACATCTCCGTCTTGCACAACATATTCTTTACCCTCTAAACGAAGTTTACCTGCTTCTTTTACAGCAAGTTCTGTTTCTAATGCATCAATATCATCAAACTTATAACATTCTGCACGAATGAATCCTTTTTCAAAATCCGTATGGATAACACCTGCACATTGAGGAGCCATCATTCCTTTTTTGAATGTCCATGCACGACATTCATCTTCTCCAGCTGTAAGGAATGTACATAAATCAAGGATATTGTAAGCTGCTTTCACAACCTTATCTAAACCACTTTCCGCAATTCCTAAATCATTTAAGAATTCGGTTTTTTCTTCTGCATCTAAAGAAGATAATTCTTCTTCAATCTTTGCACAGATTGCGACTACTTGATTGTTTTCTGCTTTCGCAAATTCTTTCACCTTGACATAATATGGATTTTCATCAGGATTAGAAATTTCTTCTTCTGACATATTCGCAATATAAATCATAGGTTTTAGTGTTAACAAACTAAAAGCTTTGATAATAAAGAGCTCATCTTCATTCAGTTCTACACTTCGTGCTGGACTTGCTGCCACTAAAGCCTCTTGCAATTTCTTTAAAACTGCAACCTCTTTTATAGCATCTTTATCTTTATTTGTCATAGCTTTACGTTCAATTTTACCTAAACGATTTTCTACTGTTTGTAAATCCGCTAGAATTAGTTCTAAATTGATAATCTCGATATCGCGAATAGGATCTACATCCCCTTCTACGTGTGTAATATTAGCATCATCAAAGCAACGTACAACATGACAGATAGCATCTGTTAATCGAATGTTACTTAAGAATTGATTTCCCAACCCTTCACCTTTACTAGCACCTTTTACAAGACCCGCAATATCGGTAAATTCAAATGTTGTATAAATCGTCTTTTTTGGATGAAACAATTCTACCAAGCGATCAATTCTATGATCAGGTACTTCTACTACTCCTACGTTTGGTTGTATAGTAGCAAATGGATAGTTCGCTGCCTCCACTTGTGATTTTGTTATGGCGTTAAATAATGTGGATTTACCAACGTTTGGTAATCCAACAATTCCTGCTGTTAATGGCATAATATCATTCCTCTCAATTCAATGGTTACATTTTATCATGTTTTATGCTTTATGCAAAGAACTTAAGCATTATCCCCTACTTCATTATATATCTCGAAAAATGAGAGTTGTTTTTTTATCTCTATAAAATCCATCCATTTTTATGGAAT
>JAVWJF010000057.1:0-11011 GCA_036639195.1 Longicatena sp. | reverse complement strand
CGTAAGAAGTACTATATATGTTTTGTCTTTTAGCTTATCTTTTCTTATAACTTCACATACTTCATATCCATCCTTTTTAGGCATCATTACATCTAAATATACTAAATCTATATCATATTCATCTATAAGCTTCAATGCCTCTTCTCCATCTTTCGCAGTTGCGATAACCTCACAATCAAATGCTTGCCAGTCCATCATATTTTTTAAGGTAATACGTATCAGTCTTTCATCATCTACAATCAATACTTTATACATGTTGATCCCCCTTAACATAAGGTAGTAATAATGTCACAATGGTTCCTTGATGGACAACACTTCTAATGTTCATAGAGTATTGTGCACCATACATCAATTGAATACGTCCTTGTATATTTTCAATCCCAATGCCACTTAAATTTTTATTGGTTGTCTCTTTTTCAATCTTCTTGAATCCTTTTCCATTATCTCCAATTTCAATTTTCAAATACATGCCTTCTTTCTGAACACGAATCGTTAAAATTTGATGTTCTTTATCTTCTTCAAATGCATGTAAAATACTATTCTCTACAATTGGCTGTAAAAGGAATTTTAGAATTTTACAATCCATGACATCCTTATCCACATTATACACTGTTTCAAACAAATCTCCAAAACGCAATTTTTGGATAATGATGTAATTCTTTAGATTTTCAAGTTCTTCTTTTACGGTTACCACATCATGACTATCCACAATGGTATTACGCAATAATTTCGCAAGCGCACTAATCCCTTCGCTTACAGGCTTATCATCGTTCATAATCGCAAGGAAATGCAAAGTATTTAATGTATTGAATAAAAAGTGTGGATTAATTTGAGCTTGTAATAATTGAAACTGTGTTTCTCGTTTTTGTTCCTGTTCTGTTTCAATCGTATTTACCAACTCATCAATACGATCCAACAATTCATTAAAGTTCGTCGCAACTTCATGAATTTCATCCTTACCATCATCAATCACTCGATCTTGTCCAATTAAATTTCCCTCATCTGTTGAACGCATCACTTTTAAAATATTATCAAGTGGATCATAAATACTTCGATACACTACAGCCGCAATCATTTCTAATATGATTACCAAAATAATTCCATAAATAAAAATCATATTTCTAAAATTATGAAACTCTTCTAACAGATAATCCGATGACACAAGGTGCACAACCTTCCAATCCATACCATCAATAACCTTGGATTGTACAAAGAATTCTTTTCCGTTTAATTTAATCTTATCTTTTTTTGTATCTATTGAGATTTTATCGTAAATAGAACTACCAAATAAATAAGTATCATTTTTATCTAATACAATCAATGTATTATAGGTATTATCCAATTTCGAGAATGTCGGACTTAAGGAAGACTGTTTCACTTCACATACAAAGTATCCTATTAACGTATGTCCTCGATAAATACTAGAACCTAGAAGAATTTTTTCACTTTGTTCATCGTATTCCCACACTGTTTCATGATTATCAAGTCCATCCTTTAATAATTCTAATGCATATGGATGTTCCTTTGAATTTCGATAGATTAAAGTTCCTTTATCGTCAAAGACTTGATATCCTTCTTTTTCTTCAAGGCTTATATTCTGTTTCATAAAAGATTCAAATTCAACTTTATTGGTATCTGGATTATCCAACACATCCCGGATGAAGGAAGATTGGCTTATTGCCTTTACTTGCTCTTCCATCCTAGTTGTGTTTAAACGGATATTCTCTTCAGTTAAAGTAACTGTTACTTGTGAGCTCTCTTTATTTTTTGAAAGAATAATCTCAAGACTTGTAAAATAATACAACAAAAACATTAGGACCATCAATCCTAATGGCAATACAATGAACGCAAAAAACATTCTTGATTTAATTCCACGTTTTCTTAAAAAAGAGCGAAATTTTTGTATCATTTTATACCATCCTTACATGTAATACGTAATAGATAACAAGAATTGAGCACATACATATCCTAACCCAAGTGATAACAACAGCAACAACATTTGTACTTTACCAGGTTTTTTAACATCACAGAACTTATCAAAACGAACACTACTAAGTGCCCAAAAGCTTAACATAAAACAAATCACATGTACGCTTAATCGTATGAGATAATATTGCATGGCACATCCTCCATTTCTTTCATTATACTAATTCATAAGGCAAAGGAAAAGAATTTTCCAAAAGAAAATAGATATATCTTTTATATACCTATTTCCCCTTATGTATAAATTGTTTTATTTCTTGCCATATTTGGAGAATTAAGAATTTCACAAATCGTAATTTTCCATGAATTCCCTTTACGTATTTATCATAGAATTCTTGACCTTCTTTTGAACGTCGTTGTATATGTAACAATACTACATATACTCCTATGATTGAACAAATCGACACAAGATAAGGAATTGCGAATTTTAAATCTGCCATTGTTTGATCTTTAAAACTAACGGTATCTTCTTTTTTGTTTTCTTCCACCTGTAAAATATCTGGATCTTTCATACCCTTCATAGTATGCGTTGTTTCTACAGCGCTCTTATACTTACATTCTACGCGTTCTTTCATAACCGCCTGTACAAGAAAACGTTCTTCATCTCTAACATTTGTACAAGTAGAGAGTGTTAGTATCTTATCCTCATTTGCAACTTTCATATCTTGATCAATAATCCCATTTTCCATATGAAAAACTTCATCTAAATAGGACTTGTATACTTCTTTATCTTTAAAATCATAAGAGTACAACAAGTGGCGATTATCAAAGGTATAGGCCGCAAATACTTCATATTGATAAATCGCGTCTGGAGTATACATATAAATATATCGATGTGCATCAAAGAATGCTTCCTCTTCATATTTCATGAGGTCATAAAACATGGTACCATAAGCCGCAGACATATTATGTCCATAGATGATCGTATTAGGATCATCAAACTTCTTTGAAGTTTCTTTTTCTGAATAAATACTTCCAGGATATCCTTGTTTACCATCAATTGTATAATTCAAATAGTGAGAATTATCACTTTCATGTTGAAGTACAGGATAATCTACTTTGGTATCATCTATGTATAAATATGCATAAACATCTTTATTGATATCCCAATAACTATCAAAATCAATTGGATTATTTAACTGTAATCCTATCTTTAATGAATCAAATCCATTCACTACAGAGGCAACCTTCACTTCTTTCGCTGGGCGATTTTGAAAGTATACGCCTACAATAGAAATACAGGCAATGATAACAATGAAACATTGTATTTTTTCAAACGTACGATATTTACGCATCATTCGCCCTCCTTTTAGTAAATGAAGGATGGTGTCATATTACGACTCCATCCTTCATATTATATCATACTCATTTTTTATTTTTTAGTTTTCTTTCGTAACATACTGCAACTACCAATTGCGATAGTTCCAATTCCAATGGTACTTAATAATGGCAACATATATCCAGTACTAGGTGATTGAGCAACTGGTGTTACAACTACTTTTGGTTGTTCTTTTTTTACTTCTTCAATTTTTGGAATCGTTACTGGAACACTCACGTCTACAGAAAGTGTTGTGCCTTCTAGAGCACCTTCCAAAACGATTCTAATATCTGCTTTACCTGTTGTTGGATCAACGGTATTTTTGTATCTATCAATTGCGAAATCTTTTGTTACATATGGAACTATTTTTCCATCAATATTCACGTTGATAGTTACTTCTACATCTTCTTTTGAAACTGTTTGAACACTTGTTGATTTTGAAAAATCTTTAATGACTTTTACAGAAATATCTTTTGCAGTATACGTTGTATTCTGTACAGAATATAAGTAATATGGTCCAACATTTTGAGCTCCACCATAATCACAATAGTAAATCCATAATTGTTCCCCATTCGCATCTTTTTTATCTACTGGAGCGAACAAATGACCTTCATCACATCCATCAAAAAGATTATCTCTTTTAATAACGTCCACAGGATATCCATCAATATTGTACATCACATCGCCATCATCTTTCCCATAATAAGATTGGGTTGTATCCAACGCTCCCGTAACTTGTACATTCGCTTCCAATCCATTTGGAAACTTAGCACTCATATAATTAGGGTCTGTTAGTCCAGCTTCTGTAGACATAAAATATGCACCTGGTTGTAAGTTTTGTGGATCAGGAATACTTAGTTTTGTAACATTGTAGTAAATAATTCCTGTTACTTCTTCCTCCGCCTTAACTACATTCGTTGTGGCACAAACTCCAAGTGTCATGGCAACAGCTGCCAGCATTGTTAAAATCTTTTTCATATTTTTCTCCTCCATTTTCTCGGACTCCCCATAAGCAAGAATCTTTGTCAATATAATTCTAACAAATTCGTGACATTTTAGAGTCATTTCGTACCATTTTTAAAACTTTCTTAAACATTTCCAAAAAGAAAAAGAATCCATTTAGGATTCTCTCTAGGATAACAATACGTTATCCATCATTTCTTTATCTATTGGACCTTCTCGCACGATAGTTACTTCTTCCCCACTCATATCTACAATCGTACTCGCAATTCCACCAGTTGCACAACCTTCAACAATTCCATGAATTCTTCCATCTAACTGTTTCAAAACTTCTATATCGGTTTGTCCAGGTTCTTCTCCTGAAAGATTAGCGCTTGTTACCAACATAGGTTTTCCACACTTACTAATGAGTTCTAATACAAAATCATCCTCAGGCATACGAATACCCACGGTATCAAACCCATTTGTAAGATAGTCAGGAAGTTCTTCACGTTTCTTTAGTATGATTGTAAATGCTCCTGGCATAAATGCCTGAATCAATTTTTTAGCCATTTCACTAACATGCGCAATTTTCTCAATTTGTTCTAACGAACACACCATAGTAGGAATCGGTTTATTTTCAGGTCTACCCTTACTAAGCTTCAACGCTTCTAGGGCATCCTCATTTTCATAAATAACACCTAACCCAAATACAGTATCCGTAGGGAACGCAATTACTTCACCCTTTATGATACATGATGCAATTTCATTTATATCTTCTTTTTTATAATGTTTCGTATTCATGGTTACACCCACTTTCCACTTAGTATTTTATCACTTTTTAATCTCTATGAATACTCCTTAAAAATAAAACTATCCATAAGGAAACAGCAACATACACGAAATCCCTACGACACTAACAATCTCCCCAACCAACAACCACATCCAAGATATTTTCGTTCCCTTTTTTATACGAAAATTAGACACGAATAATATCACCATATGTAGTAAAGTAATAAGGAACATAAGCCCCATTACGATAAAAGCATCCTTTGTATTGTTGCGAATATCATGAATATAAAATGTTAGAAGAACACTGGCTAACAACAAAATAAAATTCCCTAAAAAGTATAAAACATATTTCATTCCTTCGCGTTGGTACACTTGATCTTTTGGGTCTGTAAATATTCGATTACGATATTTCATACTTGTTAGGATAATAGAAGCAATAAAATTTACAACAAATATAAGCAACGCTAGAAATGCGTATTTCTCTACTGCAGCCCAACAGAAAAACAATACAAGCATATTTCCAAATACATGCATCCAAGTAATCTGCATGAGCATTTGAAGCAAGCTTTTACTAGTGATTGAAGTATCGTAATGTAAACCATCATCATATCCAGCTATCATAGTAAAGTCCTTTGTCTGTATTGCTTGTTTAAACGTAAATAAAACGGTTGTATTCATTAAGAACATAATCAATGATGAAACAATCGTTATAAATGATAACTCTAAATACCATATACTAACACCAACGAAAATAGATAAACACAAACTACATACATAAATGCGCATAATCAAACGCAACTGTTTGTTATGTTCAAGTTCTTCTTGATCTCCTTCTACCAAGGTTTGAATTGGTAGATGAAAAATCTTTGCGATATCTTGAATACTCGATAAATCTGGTTCACTCAATCCTCGTTCCCAATTGCTGATGGCTTGTCTTGTAACATGCAATTGTTTCGCAAGTTCTCCTTGTGTCATCGATTCTTTTTTTCTATAATATTGTATTTGTTTCCCTATTTCTACTTTCATAGACACACCTTCTTTACGAATAGGATAGCGTACAACTACCCACTTTGTCCATAAGAAAAAGGGCAACAGTTTATTGCGCCCTTTAACATTCGTATATATGTATTAAAACTTGATATCTTTCATCTGTTCCCAACTAAATTCTTCTCTACCAAAATGTCCATAACATGCTGTTTGCTTATAGATTGGTCTACATAAATCTAGTTCTTGAATGATATCTTTTACTTCAAAACTAAAGTTATCTTTTATAATTTGCAAGATTTCATCATCTCCACAAGTTCCTGTACCAAAACAATCCACCATGATAGATACTGGTTTTACTTTACCAATCGCATACGCCACTTGAATTTCGCATTTTCTAGCAAGTCCATGAGCAACTATATTTTTTGCGACATAACGACAATAGTACGCAGCACTACGATCTACTTTGGACGGGTCTTTACTAGAGAAACATCCTCCACCAATACGTCCCATTCCACCATAGGTATCCACAACGATTTTTCTACCCGTTGTACCACTATCTCCAAAAGAACCTCCAACAACAAAGCTTCCACTTGGATTGATTAAATAAATTGTATCCTCATCTAACAATTCATCCGGAATTACTTGCGATATAACATCGCGCATAACAATTTCCGCAATCTCTTGTTGAGTCGCATGTGCTACATGTTGCGTAGATACAACAATGGTATGAATTCTTTTAATTTGATCGTTTTCATACTCCACACTCACTTGTGTTTTCCCATCTGGCAATAATATCGCGTTCTGTTTACGAACATCACTTAAACGTTTCGCTAGCTTATGTGCATAGTAAATTGCCGCAGGCATATATGCTTGTGTATCATCACATGCATACCCAAACATCAACCCTTGATCTCCAGCACCAATCTCTCCATCATCTTGTACAACCGCGTGATTGATTTCATTGGATTGCTTATTTACTTTCACAAGAACCTTATATTCTTCTGTATATCCAATTTCTCTGATGGTATCTAGTGCTATTTTTTCATAATCTAAATGTGCGCTTGTATTGGCTTCTCCATAAACAAATACCAATTCATCCTTAATCGTTGCCTCTACTGCCATTTTCGCATTTGCATCTTGACGTAATGCTTCATCTAAAATGCTATCCGCTATTGCATCACAAATCTTATCTGGATGTCCTTCTGTAATACTTTCTGATGTAAAAATGTGTCTTGTCATACTTAATATCCTCTACTTTCTTTGTATAAAAAAGCCTTCATTCGCGTACGAGAGAAGGCACCATAGATGATATACGTGTTCTCTTATCGCTGTTAGCATTACCACCTTATAGGAAAACTACAGGTTGGCGTGGGGTATTAACGAGCTAACTCTCTAACCCAACTCTTGATAAAAAGGCAACTATATTAAAACATATTACAATCACTTTTACAACATAAATTTATTTTTAGTGTAGACTTAAGGAATACATCTTAATTACTTTATGAAATACTACATCTACACCTGCTGAGCGCACCCATTCTTTTAGGTCGTCAATGTATTCTGGTTCTTCTTGTATTTCCATGATATTAATCATGATTTTTATCAAGGCATCCTCGCTTTGATTCATCGATCCCACCCTATCCTTATCATGAACATCTCCCCTTTTGTTCTTTTTTATTTTAACACAAATTCAAACAGAAGTTCTTAATTTTAAATTAAGTTGCAAATAATTTGAAATTTGATCAATTAAACGCTATTATTTAAAAAAAGGAGATATCATATGAGCATATTATTTATAGAATACCCTACATGTTCTACATGTAAAAAGGCAAAGAAGTTTTTAAAGGATCAAGGTTGTTCTTTACAAGAACGCCACATCGTAACGCAAACACCTACCAAAGAAGAACTAACTCGTTGGCACAAAGAAAGCAATTTACCACTTAAAAGATTTTTTAACACCTCTGGCAACCTTTATAAAGAAATGAATTTAAAAGAAAAGCTTCCTACTATGAGCGAAGATGAACAACTCACTCTTCTTAGTCAACATGGAATGTTAATAAAGCGTCCTTTGGTTATTTCAAAGGATTATATATTTGTCGGATTCAAAGAAGAGAATTATGAAAAACTGTGTCCAGAATGTTAAATTTATGGTATATTGAATGTACAGAATATTGAGGTGATCATAGTGAATTTAGGTGAATCATTAGAAGATTATTTAGAAACGTTATTGATATTAGAAGAACAACACGGGAAAATTCGTTGTGTTGATGTCGCAACCTTAATGCAGGTATCAAAACCAAGTGTTAATAAAGCGATGAATGTATTAAAGGAAAAAGGTTATGTTCTTCAAGAAAGTTATGGAGATATTCATTTTACCAAATCTGGAAAAACACTTGCAATCGAAATTTATAATCGTCATAAGACCATTACAAAGTTTCTCCATGAAGTTTTAGGTGTAGATGAAAAAACTGCAGATGAAGAAGCATGTCATATTGAGCATGTGATAAGTGAAGAAACATTTCAAAAAATCGCATCCTTCAAAAAATAAAGGAGTTATTCTCGAGAATAACTCCTTTTCTATGTTAATCCACACTATTTTTTCTAAAATATATACTTGCACTAGAGAATATTAATAAAAATAAAGTTCCAGTTTGTACCCAATAGACCGTAAGGTCCAATAAACCATGTAAAATTACGGTAATGATAAAGCTAACAATCAATCCAAACAATGGAAGGTCAATCTTACGCTTTGCCAAACGATAAATATCTTTAAGGTTATTCCCAAAATAAACAGCTACAATCAACACTGGAATAACTCCATGACTAAGAATTGGATCAAGGAAGATATTATGCGCATGTTGCGTTGGGTGACCATTATAAAGAGGATATATTTTATAATAGGTCAATGGACCTTCTCCGAAAAGCGGATGCGCTTCTATTCCTTTGATAGCCGCAGACCAAATACGTCCACGTTTTGCGAAATCCTTCCCAATAAAGGAAGCACGTTTCATTAACATTGGATTCATCAATACTAGAGTTACAGCACCTGCTATCCCTACCAATGATAATCCAAACAGTTTATACATCTTACAACAAAGAATCAACACAGGCACACTAACTACAAATGGTACCCAAGCTGTTCTACACCCTGTAAGTAATAATGCGAATAAATTCAAGAATACTGTAATGGAATAAAAAATCGTATGTTTTCCACTTTTCCACTGCATCCCTTTATAAAGACAAATAAGGATAGTGAACTCTAACATCATCGCATAATAATTAGCATTAAAGAACATAGAATGTACACGATTCTTAGGACTATTGGCAATAAATAATTCAAAGACACTATGCCCCAAACGCTGGCAAATTACAAAATATTCTATGAATCCATAAATAGCACAAAGAATAGATAGTACACAACATATATCTAGCATTACTTCAAACAAACGCTTTGTCGCAACACTACGATAAAAGAATATAAACATAAATAACGCTAAGATGCCTATTCCACATCCAAACCCTAAATAGTTTCCATAAAATAATGCGACTAGAGTCGTTATAATACAAAACGCAATTACAAATTTACTACGAGGTATTTCCTTAATAATAGAACCTAGTCTTTTTTCCTTTATTAAATAACCAACGATTCCTACCAATACTAGAATCGTGATTACAAAATGACAGTACAAAGACGCAACACCTAATAAAATCAATTTTTCATCGAACGTAAATGTGTTCAGTTGTTGATGACACCATATCTTTAGTTTTTCCAAGAAGACCCCTCCTTTTGAATATGTAATATTATAGCACCGCCACAAGCAAATAACAATTTCATAATTTAACCTAACTCTCTCCTCCTAACAAAAAGAAGCAGTTTTCCGCTTCTTTCTTCTATAATTAAAATCTTATTTTTTTATTTAAGGAATCTAAATAATCATAGAGTACCACGTTTTCATCTTTCATGGCTGCTTCTAATTTATATGGATCAGCTACTTGAACACCCGCACTTCGGAAGAATCCAATTAGATTTGCGATTTCTCCCTTTGTTAGCGTGCCAGCAAATGGAACACCATACCCCGATGGAATAATAGGTCCATTTTGTCCTGGATTTATATAAACCAAAATTTTTTCTTCTCCCACTTGAAGACGTAATTCAAAACTAAATCTTTTATAGGCATAAGCACCCCATTGCGACTGGAAGGTAAAGGTTAACTTATCGATGCTTGCTATAGGAATACTGCGATAAAATGGTTTCATCGTATCGTTGATCAGTGTATACCAAGCAATCTTTAGTTTTTTCATTGTACTATACTGAGGTGTAATATACACAGTGTTCTCATCCATCTCTGCGATTTGATTTGCAGGTACAATTAACGGCATCCAACAAAAGATACAAACAATGACATATAGTATGATGCATATGGAAAGGTTGGATAAGGAAGTTATTCCAGCCATCTTGAAACATTTCATAATAGCCGCTCCAAATAAAACTCCTCCAAGTATCATAACTAATAAGCTAATCACTACATACTTTCTTGACATTACTCGATTTTTATTCATGTTCATAATAGAACCTCCAAAGATATATTATCTTTACACCACTATCATATTCTATTTATTTCACTTGTGTAGCAAGTATGCAGATGTGGTCATAAACGCATCATGAACGGTCAGAAAACAAGGTGATGGTTGTAATAAACAAATGATGTTCTTCCTCAAAATGATACTTTAACGCACCCTTATACTTATTCGCAATTATTTCCATATTGCGCATGCCATACCCATGATATAAACTATCTTCTTTTGTAGTCTTAAGTTCCCCATCTTCTTCTAAAATATTCATACAACTATTCTTCATCTTTATCACAACAAAACCTGTTCGATTTTTCATCTTTAAAAGGATATGTCGATTTTCACACTTCAAACAGCTATCGATTGCATTATCTAACAAATTAGATAGAAGTGCACTCATATCAATGATATCAATGAAAC
>JAVWJF010000056.1:0-11218 GCA_036639195.1 Longicatena sp. | reverse complement strand
TTATCTTAAGATTATCATTCATTTTATATCCTCTCTGTTCTATTAATTAACTATTCTTTCAACAAACCCTTTTATACTCTTTGAACAACTGTTCTCCAGTAAACATATGGTGCCATATTACATTGTTGTGAATGAGGTGGGTTGCAGTTCGGATCTTTCTCAAGATAAGATACTACTTTATATCTTTCGTTTGTGGCTAAATTCTCTATCATCGCTCTACCTATCATCTCACATACATCTTCACCTGTTCCAAACTGTACAATTTTACATATAGCCTTTCCACCTGCATATAATTTCTTTATGACTCCCCATATAATTTTATAATTCCTCTAGTTTCTGTGGATGGTTCCATTGTTACTTGTTCTTCATCTGACAGAGAACGATACATAGAAAACTCATCATTTTGGTCCTTAATAATAGTGATTATTTCATTTTCAACATCATACTCAACTATTTCATCTTGTAATATTGTTCTGTTTTCTATTCTATCAATGAATTCTTGGACTTCCACATTATCAACGTTAGCCTGTTTGCATTTATGATTTGAATTCAAGGATAAAAATGTAAAAGCAACTAAAACACTACAAATATTTTAAATATTTTTCATATGGATATTCATCTAACAAAAGATAAAAATGGTTGTTGAATTTCATTGTATTTGAAAGTACTTCCTATCCATATTATACACTCGTCTATATATTTTGTAAATCATACTTTTATAAAAATAGTATTTTTGTGTTGATTGTGTTTGTGTTATACTATAAACGGAAGAAAAGATAGGAGAATTATGGCAAAGTCGAATAGTTTTTTTAATATAGATTTATTAGTATTAAGCATTTTACGAAATCATGATCATTATGGATACGAAGTCGTAAAGTTAATGAATGAGATTTCAGATGAAGCAATCACCATAAAGGAAGGTACTTTGTACCCTATTATGTATAATCTATTAAAAAAAGGTTACATAACAAGTGAAGATAAAATCGTAAACAGAAAGATTCGTGTTTATTATCATATAGAGGATACAGGAATTGAATACCTAGAGAACGTTATAAAAGAGTTTAAACTAAACATCGAGGGAGTTTTTAAAATCATCCAGTATGGAGAAAAAGGGGAATAAATTATGGAAGAGTATATTCTTTTGTATATGAGTGAAGTAAAGTCGTTGATTGCTATGCATTCTAAACAAGAAAAAGAATTTCTAAAGAAATTAAAAAATGAAATCATTCAAACTTGCGAGAATGAGAATGCAACAACTTACAAAAATATTGTAGAACTCTTTGGAACTCCAAAAGATATCGCAGTCTCTTATATTGAAACCATAGAAACAGAAAGAATAACTCGCTATATAAAAAGCAAGAAATTGTTTTTATGCTTTATTATCAGCACACTTATAGTAATATTTGGCATTTATACTTATGACGCTTATCGTTTGGAGAAACTCCTTGATGCTGTTCAAGAAGAAAAAGAAGCTCAAAAAGGTATGTGGGCACCAATTGAAGATGAGGGGCAATAGTATGAAAAAATTAATTAAAGAATACGTGCATTGTATCAATGCTTTAATTCCTATTAATTCAAAAGAAAGTAAAGAATTTATCATATCACTAAATAAAAAAATTATTCGTTCTTATGAAAATTGTGAAATTCATAACTATACTGAAATGATAACAAAATTTGGTAGTCCTAACGAGGTAGCTATTTCTTATATAAACGGAATTGAGCCAGAGCAAATCATAAAGCAGCTAGATAAGAAAAAACATCTATCTTTTCTGATGTATACTGGAATATTTGCTATTATCTTGATAGGAATCACAGGAATCCTTAAAGTTAATCAAGAATATGAGGGTGCTGCTGACAGTTTATTAAACATCCGTATTGAAACAACTATCACAGAGAATCCAATCCCACAGGAAGGAGAGTAATAATAAATTCTCAATAGCTTTTGGTCTATATATAGTAAAAGTGCCTCTAAATCTGGTAATACTGCCAGTGCTAGTGCAACCGCAAAGAATAATACTGGTATAAAATCTAGTCGAGGAGTCCCTTTAACATGTAGTCCTACAGGTAGATTGTCATAAAGGGAAACGAATATAAAGATTCGTTTCCCTTTTTTTATACAATTTCACTTTGCAAGAAATGCAACACTTCTTTTGATGAATCTGCTTTATCTAACATTTTAAAGAATGCTTTATTGTTGAACATATCTAGTAATTGTGACATTGCGGTTAAATGACTCTCATTATCAGTAGCACTTAGCGTAAATATATATTTGATTGGATCAAGTTCCTTGTTGCCAAATACAATAGGTTCTTCTAAAACTCCTATGCCTATTCCTCTTCTAAGTGCTCCTGCACTTGGTTTTGCATGAGGAAGTGCAACATGTTTTGTGATAACCACAAAAGGCCCTTCTACTTTCATTATACGTACGATTTCCTCTACA
This sequence comes from Longicatena sp., assembly GCA_036639195.1. Taxonomy (GTDB): domain Bacteria; phylum Bacillota_I; class Bacilli_A; order Erysipelotrichales; family Erysipelotrichaceae; genus JAVWJF01. The sequence goes on along the minus strand of JAVWJF010000056.1, from coordinate 8,778 downwards.
TAAGCAGATTTAATATACGCATGATCAATCATTGGTTGCGCACATATACGAATGGCTTCTTCCCAATTTTTCGCATCTACATGCAAACATATCGTATGTTCATCTACCATATGTAATAGAGTTGCAGATGGTGTTTTCTTTTCCTCTTTGATATCCATCGCAGAGAAATATGTTATAAGTTCATTTTCTAATTGTGCTTCGTTATGAATATTTGCGTGCTTTCTTACAATATTTAAAATTGCTTTTGTATTGGGTTGTTGATACGTGGAGTTTCCAAGTTGGTAATATACTTCTCTTGATATTTGATAACGTTCGCTGAAGTTCATAACGGGACTTACTTTAATCACAGGAATATCACCTGTATCAATATCTAACATATCATTCGTTGTAAAGATGATATCGATTTTTAAATCTTTATCTAATTCACGACTAGACTCCATTGGAGCATAGAAATACATTTCTGGGAACAGTTCTGTTAGTTCACTATATAAGATTGCACTACTTCCAATTCCATTTAAACAAACAATAAGAGCTTTCTTTCTTGGTACGACTTCACTTGCTCTCGTCTTAGAGTAAATGACGGTAAAGTGAATGGTTAGATATGCAATTTCTGCTTCTGGAATTGCCTTATGAAATAGACCTGTAAAAGGACGTACTGTTTCACTGATAAGCTGATATAAATCTGCATATTCACTTTTTACACGTTCTGATAATGGATTAACAATAGGCAACTTAAACAATAATCGATAATATGCGGGTCTAAAATGTGAGTAGAGTTTGCGAAAAATATCTTCACTATCCTTATAGTGAATTCCACTTAAGGATTCAAAACGCACCATAATTTTTTCAACAATTTCTGCTATAACAGCACAATCTGCCGTATCTTCTTCAACATCTCCAACAGAGATTCCTAAAATCCAAGCACTTATATAATAAATATCCGTTTCTGTTAGTGGCTTCTTTGTTGGTCTTTCTTTTAATAATTCTTTTGTGAAATGGTATTCCTTTAAAGAATCCATAATTCCTACATCATATAAATGTGCAATCTCTTCTGGATCATTTTGCATTCTTTGCATACGTACACGTAAGAAAATAAAGATGTAAATAAATTCACTTAAGCGATCTTCTACGAAACGAATTTGGTATTGTTTCGCAAGTTCAATAATGACCAATTGAAAATAATCAAAGGTATCCAAGTGGTACGCATCAATAAACAAATCGAATACTTTGGTATTCTTCTCTTCCGCAAGGAAACAAATAATCAACTGCATCATATAGCTACGGATTTGTAATTCTTCACCTGCTAAGTGATAGCCATGTGCTCGGTTGTTTTTTATTTCAATTCCATTCTCTTTTAACTCTTGTTGAAGGTCTTTAAAATCTAATAAGATGGTAGAACGACTTACTCCTAATTGATCCATAAAATCCATCTGAGATACATAATCCATATGCAGAAAAAGCATGAAATACATATACATCATGCGTTCTTTCTTATTCATAATATAACTCATATCCCCTTTTACAGAAGACATGATTTTCTTTAAAGCGTGTTTTGTTTGTGTTTCTAGGTAAACTTCTCCATGGACACCAAAAGTAATTGGTTTACATACGTGGTCTTGTAGCATATGATTTAACTTCTCTACACGATATGCAACCTGTCTTCGAGTGGAATGTGTTTCATTTTGTAAATCCGAAGTTGTTAATAAAGATTTTTTTAACAACAAACGAATTAGGGTTAGTAAGTCATTATCCATGTGAAATTCTCCTTTCTATATAAGTATTGTAGTTTATAATGGAAGGGAGTGCAAACAAAATCATGTACAATTTTTGTATGCATCCTTTACAAAAATAAATCATGACTAGTTATGCTTACTTTTTGTCATAATCGCACACAAAAGTAGAGCACAAAAACAATTGCGAAACAATCTATCCCATTTTACAATGTGGGTGTAAGTACTAGTGCTACGAAAGACATGGACGGAGGTGAACAAATGTTAAGTGAATTATGTAACGCATCCTTGATACGCTTAAACATAGAAGCGAGTGATTGGAAAACTGCCATAAGGGAATCGGTAGCTCCGCTTGTAGAAAACAAGAAAGTAAACGAAAACTATGTTGAAGAAATTATCAAAGGCGTGTTGGAACTAGGACCTTATATTGTAATCACCAAGCATGTCGCATTGCCTCATGCCAGACCAGAGGCAGGCGCGTTAGAAACTGCTATTGGGATTGCTACATTAAAGGATCCAGTAAAGTTTGGCAACAAGGATAATGATCCAGTGAAATACTTATTTAGTTTAAGTGCTACAGATAATACAAAACATCTAAATGCATTGGCTGAATTAGCAGGATTATTTGAGAAGCAGGAGTTCTTTGAGCTATTAGATAGAGCGAAAGACCCTCAAGAAATTATGAACTATTTAAATCAAGAAAGATAGGAGGAAACAAAGATGTATAAAGCTCTCGTATGCTGTCGTGCTGGAATGGGTTCTAGTATGTTGCTCAAAATCAAAGCAGATCAAGTAATCAAAGAAAACAATTACCCAATTGAAACTGAACATGGGAATTTGGATTCACTTATGGGGTTCTCTGGAGATTTGGTCATCACGATGGATGATTTAGCTGGCGAGCTAAAAGACAAAGTACCTTACGCATTAGGTATCAGAAACATTATGGACAAGGAAGAAATGAAAGCCAAAATGGACGAATTCCTTGCCACAAAAGGGGTTTAAAATTTATAGAAATTAACATTAGGAGAGGAGAACATATATGTTAGATGCGATACTAGCGCAATCCAGAAATACTGCGCTAATTATGGGATTAATTGCCTTAATTGGTTTATTACTTCAAAAGAAATCAGCAACAGATGTCATGAGTGGAACGATGAAGACTGTCATTGGATTTATGATCTTCAATATCGGTTCAAGTGCAATGTCTGGAGTTATTACAACATTTACAGAATTATTTAATACAGGATTTGGAATTCAGGGTGTTACCACACAGGTGGAGGTAGCCACAGGGCTCGCCTTAAACACGTATGGTACCGAAGTGGCCTTAGTTATGCTACTTGGATTCGTGATGAACTTATTCTTTGCTAAATTTACTCGTTTCAAAGCAATCTTCTTAACAGGTCAGCACTTCTTATACTTTGCATGTGTACTTGCATTAGTATTTATCTCTAGTGGACTTCCTACACCTGTAACTGTTATTGGTGGAGGTATCTTATTAGGATTCTGTGGTGCGGCATTACCATCTCTTTGTCAGCCATTCATGAACAAAATCATTGGGGCAGACAACTTAGCAATCGGTCACTTTAACTGTATTGGTTATGCATTCTCTGGTTATGTTGGAAAATTGTTCAACAAAGGAAACAAAGAACACAAAGATGCTAGTACTGTTAATTTACCTAAATTCTTTGAATTATTCCGTGACTTTATCTTCTCAGTAGCATTGTTCATGGTAGTCTTATTCTACGTAGCTGTAATTGCTTGTGTAGTAAATGGACACATGGATTTCGTATTAGAAAAATCAGGAAATGACTTATGGTTTGTTTACCCATTCTTACAGGCTCTTCAATTTGCAGCAGGTATGAGTGTATTGATTTATGGTGTTCGTCAGTTCATCGCAGAAATTACTGCAGCGTTCGTTGCTATTTCTGAAAAATACATTCCTAACTCTAAACCTGCAGTTGACTGTCCTGCAATCTTCCCATTCGCTCCAACTGCTGTATTGATTGGTTTCATTGGATCCTTCTGTGGTGGTTTGGCTGCAATGGCTGTAATGGTTGTAATGGGTAGTCCAACAATTATGATTCCAGCTGCTGGTATCTGCTTCTTCTCTGGTGGTACTTGTGGTGTATTCGGTAACGCGTATGGTGGATGGAAAGGTGCCCTTGTAGGTAGCTTTATAGTTGGTATTGCATTAACTGCACTTCCACTCATTCTGTATCCAGCATTCTCTGAAATGGGTATTGCAGGAGCAAGTTTCCCTAACGTTGACTACAATATCATAGGAGCATTCCTACACAAGATCTTAAGTATCTTTGGATAATATAGAAATATAAAGAACAAGGATAACTTCCTTGTTCTTATTTTTAGGGATAGATGATAACAAATATAGGAGGTAATACAAAATGAAAGAACAAGAACAAATTAAAGAGTTCTTATCGATAGAAGCATCAGAGTTAGAACAATTTCGTGAACAAATGGATCATGAAGCATTGATTAAGGCTAGGGATCTTATCATCAATGCAGAAAAAAATAAGAATCGTGTACATGTAACAGGTATTGGAAAACCAGGACATGTGGCTGGATATATTGCAAGTTTATTATCCTCTACTGGTACCCCATGTTATGAATTACATGGAACCGAAGCAGTGCATGGAAGCAGTGGTCAAGTACAAGAAGGGGATGTTGTAATCGCCATTAGTAATTCAGGAGAAACAAAAGAATTGATGGCAACTGTGAATACGCTGAAACAAAACGGAGCGAAAATTATTTCTGTTTGTGGTAATCTAGAATCTTGGCTTGCCAAAGAAGGAGATGTTGCACTATATGCAGGTGTATCTCATGAAGGAGACACCATGAACAAACCTCCAAGATCTTCCATTCTTGCGGAAATCATCGTACTTCAATGTTTAAGTATTTTATTACAATATGAAAAGAATTTAGATCCAAAACAATATGTAAAATGGCACCCAGGTGGTAGTCTTGGAAAAAGCATTAAAGAAACATTAAACGAAGGAGAAAGCATATGAAATTCGAAGGAATTATTACACCGTTAGTAACACCATTTAATGAACAACAAGAAATTAACTATGATGCGACAGAGCAATTGATAGAACACTTAATTGCACATGGTGTAAAAGGACTGTTTATTTTAGGAAGTAATGGAGAATTCCATGTTATGGAAGATGAAGAAAAGGTTACCTTCGCAAAATTTGTAATCGAAAAAACAAATCATCGCGTTCCTGTATATGTTGGTACAGGTGGAAATTCAACAGCTTCTGTCATTCGTTTATCTAAACAAATGGAGGCATTAGGTGCTGATGCGTTATCTGTAATTACACCGTACTTCATTGCCCCAAAAGAACAAGAATTGATTACACATTATAAAATGATTGCAGAAGCAGTACATCTTCCAATTATCTTATACAACATTCCAAAAAGTACAGGTATCAATTTAAGCTATGAGGTTGTTCGTGAATTAGCTGCAGTAAAAAATATCGTTGCAATTAAGGATAGTAGTGGCAACATGGACAATATGAAAGATTACTTAAAGGCAGCAAATGGAAATGAATTTGAAGTATTGGTTGGTAGTGATTCTAAAATGTTAGAAGCATTTAAAATGGGTGCTACTGCTGCTGTTGCTGGAACGAGTAATTTATTAACAGATATCGATGTCGCAGTATATGATTACTTTAAAAAAGGTGATTTAGAAAAAGCAGCATATTATCAAAATGAAATCGAACCACTTCGTGATGTATTAAAACTAGGAACGGTTCCTTCTGTATTGAAAAAGGCGGTTCACTTGATGGGAATCCCAGTAGGTCCTGCTCGTTATCCTGTATGTGATTTGAGCGAAGAATCTGTCGACAAAATAAAAGCAATGCTTTCCTACTATCATATGTAGGAAGAAAGGATAATCTTATGAAATCAATCCGTATACCCTTCGATCGTGTAAAACTAACACTATCTTGTATCTTATATCTATTACTATTCCTCATGATGCCAGCCTTATGTCTTTATGTCTCTTTAGATCCTCTCATGATTTTCTTTCTATTAACTATTTGTTGGTTTATGATAAAGGGCGCTATTCGTAATGTGAAACGTCTATTTAAAAACAAACCGATTTGCAGTATTGATGATAAAGAAATTCAAATCAATTCTTTAAGCAATAAGACATATACCATGAAGTGGAAAGATTTAGAAAAGGTAACCATGAAAGAAAAACATCATAGTGTACAATTCTTATTATTTGGAAGTCATGTGGAACACGCGAGTGGTGTATATATGATTCATATTGATTATCCTTTTCTTGGAAAAGATTTAGAGTCAAAGAAACAAGCGTTACTAGAGTGCTTTGCGAAACATAAAGTACCTGTAGAAACAATACAAAAAGATAGAAAAGGAGTTCGTGTTCATGTATAAAACATTACAAAGACTTGATGAAATAAAAGCAATGGCTATCGTGCGTGTAGAGACAGCTCAAAGAGCTTATGAAATAGCAGATGGATTAATCGATGGTGGAATTCCTTGTATGGAAATTAGCTTCACACTTCCTAATGCTGCCGAGGTAATCAAAGCATTAAAAGATAAATACAAAGATACTCTACTTGTGGGAGCTGGAACTGTTTTAGACAGCGAAACAGCACGACTTGCAATACTCGCTGGTGCACAGTTTATCATTGCGCCAAACTTCGCACCCGAAGTAGCGAAGACTTGTAATCGTTATAGAATTCCTTATATGCCAGGATGTACAAGTGTAACTGAGATGGTACAAGCAATGGAAGCTGGTGCTTCTATGATCAAAGCCTTCCCTATTTCTAACTTCTATGGCAAAGATTTAGTGAAAGTACTAAAAACTCCTCTTCCTTATATGCCTATTATGGCAAGTGGTGGTGTTACATTGGAAACCATTCAAGATTGGATTTCTGCAGGCGTAGATTGCATTGGCTTTGGTGGATTATTGACCAAAGGAACAAGTGCAGGTATCGCAAGTAATGCAAAAGCGATTCGTAAAGAACTAGATAAGTAAAAAAAATCTGATCACTCAGATTTTTTTATTGTTGTTTTATCTTTTTATATTTCCATACCAGGAAGCCAGCTATTGCAAGTATTGTAACTACGAAACCCTCCCATAGGATAGAAGATGTCATTTCATCAGTTTTGCTAACGCGTTTAGTATTTAATATCGTATTCGTTTCATCTTGGCTTATATCTTTATGAGTCACTTCTTTCTTAACTTCGTCGAGCGCAGTTTCTTTTACAACACTTTCTTGTTGAGTGGAGTCTTCTTCTTGCTCGGGTTTATCTCTACCTGTTTCATTTTGACCTCCACCTCCACGGTTTCCGCCACCTCCATCAATTTCAGAGAACAAATTGTCTATGGTTAGCTTATTTGCTTTCCATGTTCCTTCAAAAGGTCCACCTACAATCACAGAACGAATATATCCTCCATGCTTAAGTTCTGGAAAGTATACATGTGTTATTAGCTTTTCAGATAAACGTTCACTAGAACGTAACAAATTCGTATCTTTCTCTTGATCTTGTTCACGAATACAATATCCATCAACCCAATGTATTCCATCATTACTATATTGCAATACAACACTGGTTGCTCCATATGGACGATACATAAAAACTTTCACATTAGCCACAGTCGCATCCGCATTTATTTCTGAGAAGGATATGGTATCCATTAAATCTGCACGTACTACTTTTACTTTTAATGTTGGATTTAAGGAATTGGCTTTATAGATATGTTTACTAGCAAGTTCTTCTTGTGAGAAACTTCCTGTAATTGTAAACTCTCCATACAAATCCAAATACTCCTCTATATGTTCAACGTTCCAAGTAACAGCAAGTTCCACTTCTTCTGCTTCCATGTGTTCATCATATAAATAACGCAATTTACATCGTATCGTTTTTGGAAGTACCCATTGATTACTATTCATATGAATTGGTACATTCATCGTATCTGGTGAAAGGATGGTTTGTAATCGATAGATATCATCATATTTCACAGGCAAATCGATTGCTGGAGATATGGAAGTAGTAGTATCTGCGATAATATGTTCTACACCTGCACTACTTACAACACTTTTCGCATCGCTTCCTTTTGCGATGATTTGAGTATTACTTAATGTGATACGATTACCTGCATGTATAGCAGTTGCTTGACTGTTATGTATACCATATTGAGGATCTATTTCAGCAAATATATAACTATCCTGTATTGTGATATTTTGTGTTGCTTGTATGGCAAGAACATCTGTATTTTCTTCATTTCCTTGAACACATATTGAAAGATTCTTTAATACCACATTTTCCGTACGAATATCAATTACATTGCGAAATCCCCATAAACGAAAACGATATGCATCCTCGTTATTAACGAAACTTCCCTCTTTTTTGCTTTCGGGACAAATCAACTGTCCTGAATCTACACGTAAGGCGCTTGTTCCTCCTTGTATAGCTCCTTGTTTTAGAGTTAGTTGTGCCTCTTGTGTTACTACCATAGTAGGGTTGGTTGGTTCACTAGATGACGAATAAAAGGTTAAGCCATCATGATCAATTTCAACGAAACTTCTGATATAAATAGTATGATTATTGGCATCAATATACATACTTTTGCTAGTTCCGTTAAATTGAATAGGCTGCTCAATGGTTCCTCCATCTAAATAAATATCTTCTTTCAATTCAAACATTTCATAATTTTTATCAAAATCTTTATGTTCCTCATACCATTTTAGAAACCGCTCTGTCTCAGTATCAGCTTCAACTGTATCTTGTGCATGTATACTATCGCTTAAATTTATCCCCATAAAAGGTAGACAAAATAAAATTGTACATATCACGATAAAATATTTTATGATTTTCATATTTGCCACCCTTTCATTTGTAATTTCATTATACAATGGTTATCCCTTTCCTTCAATTTTATATTTACATTTTTTCATAGGTATGCGAAAAAGAACGAGTTTCCTCGTTCTCAACATCATATTTATATGAAGCCCTTAACCATTATGCAACAGTATCTAAAATATCTTTCATTTGT
>JAVWJF010000055.1:0-11387 GCA_036639195.1 Longicatena sp. | reverse complement strand
GTCTAAGGCAGCAAAAGACTATTCCGTATTCAATGGAGTTTTTTCATCAAAGCTGAAAGAAATATTCCAAGGCTTTGATGTCATTCATGATTTTCAGTTGAAAAAGGAGTTTAATGAAGCAGGGAAAGATACCATTCTTTCTCTACAAAAAAAATATGAAAAACTAAACTATATGACGCTATTGACGGGTAATGTATCGAATGTATTCGGTGTTATGTGCCAGATTATTTTATTATTAGTCATTGCTTTGTTTGTAATCAACGGACGCATCGAAGCGGTTTATATGATGTCTATTGTATCCATTTCAGGAAACTTTGTAAGTTCTATCTATGAAATAGCAAATGGGTACAGTAATATGCAATCTGTGAAAAATATCAATAAGCAGATTATAGATTTTTTAGATGAAAAAGTTCCTAGCGAAATATTTCTTGATGAACCTGTTGAGACTATACGTTTTGAAAATGTATCCTTTTCCTATGATGGGGGGCATAAAACCATCAAGAATCTAAATTTAACCCTAGAAAAGAATAAAAAGTATGCAGTTGTTGGTAGTAGTGGTAGCGGCAAAACAACTCTGTTCAATATATTGCTAGGTTATTATAAGCCAAGCGAAGGTAACCTTTATGTGAATGAGAAGACATATAAATCTGCACGTTTTACCATTATTCATCAAGAAAGCCATATTTTTACTGATACATTAGCAAATAATATTACATTATTTGCTCAAGTGACTCCTCAGGATCTCACTAGCAGCATGAAGTTCTCTGATTTAAACGATATGGACTTGAATAAGCGGATATCAGAAAATGGAGAAAATATATCAGGCGGTCAATTACAGCGTATTGCCATATCTAGAGCCTTCTTAAGAATGAAGGAAGTGGTGTTATGTGATGAAATTACGGCTGCATTGGATAATCATACTGCAAGAATTGTAGAACGTCATATATTGGAGCTTAAGGATAAGATGGTAATCTATATCACTCATAAGTTGTATGAAGAAACACTAAAGGATTTTGATGAAATCGTTGTCATGCAAGATGGAGAAGCAGTTGAGATTGGAAGCTTTTGTGAATTGATGAATAAACGGGGTGCTTTCTATCGGTTATATCATGAACATGGACAAAAAGAATCGTAATAGAAAGAAAATGAAAGCATATAAGAATAAGATATAATACTCATATTGTGTTTGACATGCAATGCTCTAGAATTCAAATTCAACATTAGTTATTTAGAAACCAAAGATGACAATTATTGAAGTCTTTATCAAATTTTTCTTGATGTATATGGTATACTATTTATAAGAAAACGGAGGTTTTATTGTGTTAGAACTAGGCGTAGCTTACTTCGATCAGGTTTACGAAATCATGGAAGAAGCTTTCCCAATCGAAGAAAGAAGAACCTATGAAGGTCAAAAAGAGTTGTTAAATAGAGAAGATTATCATGTATGTGGGATTGTAAAAGATGGCCGTGTACAAGCATTTATTACATATTATGAGATGGAAGACTTTATGTTCTTTGAACATTTGGCGACACATCATACGACAAGAGGAAGTGGTGTAGGCAGAAAACTTATGTTGGAAGTTTTTAATAGCTTTCATAAAGATATTATATTTGAAGTAGAATTGCCACAGACGGCCATTGCGAAGCGAAGAATTGCATTCTATGAACGTATGGGATGTGTTTTATATCCAAATATTATCTATCTTCAACCATCCTTTCATGAAGGGTGTGAACCATTACCATTACACTTGATGAGTTATCCAAACAAAATGGAAGATGATGTAATGAAACAGAAAATCATGAATATCTATTTAGATGTTTATCATGTTAACAAATAAAACCAGGGTTCTGGTTTTTTTGTAGCTATAAAAAGTAAGATTAAGTGAATATTAAGAAATTGTAATCGTATATCTTTGATATAATAAGAAGAAAGATGGGATGGATGTTCATGCGTGTATTGATTGTAGATGATGAAAAAGAAATAGCAAACCTAATGCAAATATATCTAGCTAATGAAGGGTATGAAATTGTTGTGTGTTATGATGGGGAAAGTGCTTTAGAACAAATATCACAAATGGAATTTGATTTGGCATTGTTAGATGTCATGCTTCCAGATATAGATGGTTTTCAAATCTGTTGTAAAATACGAGAAAAGTATACATATCCGATTATTATGCTAACTGCAAAAGAACAAGAAATAGACAAGATTACAGGTCTATCGATAGGTGCCGATGATTATGTTACAAAGCCATTTCAGCCATTGGAAATTGTAGCTAGAGTAAAGGCGCAACTTAGAAGATACAAACGCTATAATGTAAAGCAAGAAAACCATATCTTTACCTATGCTGGACTTTATTTGGATATGATTCGTCATATATGTAAAGTGAATGAGAAAATTATTAATTTGACTCCAATTGAATTTTCTATTCTTTCTTACCTTTGTATGAATAAAGGTCGTGTAGTTAGTGTAAAGGAGTTATATGAATCTATTTGGAAAGAAGAATATCTTAGTTCCAGTAATAATACCTTAATGGTTCATATTCGTCATGCAAGAGAAAAGATGAAAGATAATGTTGATCATCCCAAATATATTCGTAATGTATGGGGTGTTGGATATAAGATTGGGGAATAGAGCATGAAATATAAAAAATTGATTTTTATTCTAGTTATCATCACAGCTTCTGTATATTTGATAGACACATTCACAAGTGGTTTTTTGGATATGATATATAACATATTATTTGATACATATGAATACACAGCGGAAAATGGAATTGTTTACATTAATACACGACCAAGGTTGGATATCCTGAAACTTCTAGTATTAGTTATTATTATACTGTGTGTTAGCGTATGCTACTTATTCATCGAAAGAAATAGAAAATATGATAAGAAAATGATGATTCAACAACACGAAAAAATACTTGCTGCATTTCGTGATCATAGACCAATGCAAGAACTTCATAAAGATTATGCAAATATAGAAATGACATTGATGGAGATACAAAACCAACAAGATCATCAAATGCGAATGTTAGAATTAGAGACAAGACAGAAAAATGATCTCATTTCCTATTTGGCACATGATATGAAGACACCATTAGCATCTGTCATTGGGTATCTTAGTTTATTAGATGATGTTAAGGATATTCCTCAAGAACAAAAAGAGCATTATGTGGAAATTACACTAGATAAAGCAAACCGTTTAGAGTTCCTAATCGATGAATTTTTTGATATCACAAGATTTAATTTACATGATATTGTACTTTCTCAAAATAAGATTCAATTGAACTTTATGTTTCAGCAACTTTGTGAACAGTTTTATCCGATTCTGATGAAACAGGGAAAAGAAATTGATATTCAAATGGAGGATAATTTAGTCCTTTGTGCAGATGCGGACAAACTTGCAAGAGCATTTAATAATATACTCAAAAATGCAATTTCCTATAGTTATGAAAATAGTAAAATTGTTGTGAAAGCTGTATGTGATGTAGATAATGTACATATTACATTCCATAATCAAGGAGATGAGATTCCACAACAAAAATTACAGACAATATTTGAAAAATTCTATCGTTTGGATGCAGCGCGTTCCACACATGCTGGAGGTGCTGGCTTAGGTCTTGCGATAGCAAAAGAAATTATGAATGCACATGGTGGAAGTATAAGCGCTCAAAGTAGTTTTGAAGAAACTGTGTTTGAAGTGATTTTGCCTATGAATAGAAAACAGGAACAAGTCTTATAGGGCTTGTTTTTGTCTATATGAAGATGTTTGGATAGAATTAAGTAAATATTAAGTTGAGACTAAGTATATGTTCAAACTCATTTCTTATGTACATGGTTTAATTACATAAGAAGGGAGCTTATATTATGAAAAGAAAACGAAAGATAAAAAAAATACCTGCACTTTTCTTAGGGATATGTTGTTTAGCAGGTTTTACGTTCTATGGCGGAGATTCTTTATTACATGAAGTACAAGAAATTCAAAGTTCTATGGTAGATGATTCAAAATTATCTTATTTGAATAAAGAATTAGAAAGTCATAATGCGTTATTAATGGATGTACAAACAGGAGAAATACTTTTGCAGAAGAGAAGTGAGGATAGAATGTATCCAGCATCTTTGACAAAAATCATGACAGTCTATATTGCGTTGAAACAAATCGATAATTTAGAAATGAAAATACAAGTTCCAAAAGATGAGATACAAGCGTTACATACATTGAATGCAAGTATGGCTGAGTTTGAACCATTTGAAGAAGTCAGTATTATAGATTTATTATATGGAGCCATGTTGCCAAGTGGTGCGGATGCTTGTGTAACTCTTGCACAGTATATTGGAGGAACGCAAGAAGTATTCGTTGAAAAAATGAATGAAACAGCGAAGCGTTTAGGTATGCATCAAACAAATTTTACAAATGTAACTGGACTTCATGATGAACAACATTATTCCACGGTAAAAGATCTAATGTACCTTCTCGAGGAAGCAATGAAAGATGAAACCTTTCGTTCCATATGGTCTACACAATCTTATCAAACAGATCCTAGTAGTATTCATCCAGAGGGCATTTCATTGACAAGTACATTGTTCACAAGCATGACCAAATTCAATATTAAAAATGATTATATTCAAGGAGCTAAAACAGGGTATACACCAGAAGCAGGCTTGTGTATGGCTTCTCTTGGAAGTGTAGCACAACATGAATATCTATTTATTAGTGCGAATGCTGCTGGAGATCACGAAACGCAGCCATTTCATATTATGGATGCGATTAAAGCATATCAAGAAGTAAATTTACAACATTCTAAATAGTTTATTCAAATGACTTTGCATAGTAGTCTAAGGCATCTATTAAGATTTGTATGTGATCAAAGGCTAGGGAGTCATAATTGTCCATTGATTTTATTTCATTATCTTTTCGTTCATAACGAATATGCGCTTTAGAATTTATCAATTCGATATGTGTATCACTTTGTATTATGTCAAACCAAAGGGCTTCTTTTGCGTCATCATTCGCTTGTGTATGAATTTGTTGTGGTAATATGGCTAAATAGGCAACGGATATGACACGCATCCTTGGATCTCTATGTACGTTTCCATATGTGTGTAGTTGTGTTAATGAAATCGCATCAACTGATGTTTCTTCCTTTAACTCACGATGGGCAGCTTGATCTAAATCTTCATCCATATTCACAAATCCACCAGGGAAAGCCCATTGTTCTATGAACGGATGATGTTTACGTTTGATAAGTAGTACTTGTATAGGTGTTGTTTTTGTAAGAAGTACCATATCCACAGTAATTGATGGTTTCTCATAATCTCTAGGTTTATAGCTCGCAAGATATTCTTCTTCACTACGGCCTTTATCATCAAGTAAATGTTGTTTCATATTATCACCTCATAATCACATTATATCACTTAATGAAGAAATTCTCTTTTCTTATCTTGTGGTTTTCGTTATAATAAAACAATAGAAAATGAGAAAAGTTTTCTATTGTCTATTTGGAGGTAAACCATGAAAAAAATTCTATGTGTTCTAATATGTTTATGTACCCTTACGTTAACTGGGTGTTCTTCTTATGAACGAGATGAAAACCCTGGTGAAGTACGCACTATCACTGTGGATGAACTACAGAAAATGATAGATCAAGAAGAATCATTTGCTGTTGTATTTACACAACCATCATGTGAGTATTGTGAGGAAATGCACATTATGCTAGATAGTTATATTCTAGATCACAATATCTTATTGTATGAAGTAGTATTAAATGATACATCCGATCAAGATCGTGCAGCTATACTTAAACAAATCCGTAAGACATTCGTTGGCTTGGATAATACACCAACTTTGTATTATGTAAAAGAAGGTAAAGTTGATGATGAAACACTGGAAGTAAAAAAAGACAGCTTTGACTCTTTCGTACAAAATCATCGTTTAGATGAAAAGAAATAAGGTACATATATGAGAAGAAGTAAATGTGAGATTAGTAGAGAAGATGCTTGGAAAGTATTTGATGAAAGTGATTATGCTAGTATTGGGTGTATTCGTAAAGATGGAACACCTTATGTTGTAAATGTATCTATGGCAAGAATAGGAGAAGTCTTATATTTTCATTGTGCAATGGAAGGTGAAAAGAACGATTCTTTTCAAATAAACCCTAGAGTATGTGTAAATGCAGTTGGCAATTATCACATCGTTCAAGAAAAGTTTACAGTGTTCTATGCATCTGTTGTCATGGAAGGGTGTATTCAAGAAGTTCGAGAAGAAGATGAAAAGCGAGAGGCTTTAAAGGCAATCTGTTTGAAATATACACCAGATTATATGAGCGAGTTTGATTCTGCTGTGGATAAGAGTATTGCGGTAACTGCTATTTATAAAATCGAAGTAAATTCAATCACAGGTAAGAAAAAATAACGGTTTTTCATCATTTTTATGCATTTATATTGCTTTCTGTAAACGCTTTTAGTAAAATTAAAGTGCGAAACGTAGAATGTGTCGCGATTAAGATTCTATGAATGTTATATCTATTAAAAGGTATTGTGGAACATAAAGTGGTCTTTCAAAACATTCATAAATTCTTTACGAAATCATGAGAATATCTTACATGTCTATGTTGGTGGCTGGTAACCCTATATAGGGATGTAACTCCCGCTCCTTTCACCGGGAATATAATTTCTCATGTTTCTATCCTTCGTGACTGGTAACATGAGGGACAAAAAAACAAGCTATTTAGAGAGGCTTGTTTTTTTCTTTTACTTTCTTAAGCGATAGCCGCTACCCCACACAGTTTCAATGATTTTAGGGTTAGCACTATCTTTTTCTATTTTGTCTCGAATACGGTTAATATGTACGGTTACAGTATTGATTTCACCTATGGCATCTAATCCCCATATAGTTTCGAAGAGTTGGCTCTTTGAGAATACTGTATTTGGATGTTTGCATAAGAATACCAATAATTCATATTCTTTATTTGGAAAAGTTGCTAGAACATCATCAACGAATACTTCATGAGAATCCGTATTGATAGTAATGGTATCCAGATAAATCATAGAGGTAGGCTGTGTACTATTGTTTGTTAGACGCTCATAGTTTTCAATCTGTGATTTTACACGAGCTACCATTTCACCTGGATGGAATGGTTTCATAATAAAATCGTTTGCGCCTAATCCTAAGGCGTTGATTTTATCTTGATCTTCACGTTTTGCGGAAACGATAATGACGGGAATATTTTTCTCTTCACGGATGCGCTGGCATATTTCAAATCCATCCATACCAGGAAGCATAATATCTAACAGCACAAGAGCATAATCATTCTTCAATGCAGCTTGTAGTCCTTTTTCACCATCGTCTACAATATCACTCTCAAAGTGACTTACAGAAAGGTAATCACGTTCTAATTCTGCGATTTCTTTATCATCTTCTATAATTAGTATTTTTTTCATTGTACTTCCTCCGTGGGTAATTGAATCGAAATACATAAACCTTTATTTATTTCGCCTTGTGCCCATATAGTTCCCTTCATTTGTTCAATGATATGACGTGTGATAGATAAACCTAGTCCATTTCCTTTTATCTTAGAACTTCGTGCTGGGTCGGCACGATAGAAGCGTTCAAATAAACGTTGTATATCTTCTTGTTGTGCACCGATTCCATCATCTTGGAATGAAATCAAACAACCATTTTTATCTTTTGTTAGATGAATGTCCATATGAACGATATCGTTCCTTTTGTATTTGATACTATTGTCACATAAATTATCAAGCACACGAATAAAGAGGGAAGTATCCATCATTACATAACAAGGACTTGTTGATGGTACGAAGGAAAGTAGTAAGGATTGTTCCTCATATTTCGCCTGTTCTTCTTCTACCCATTGTATCATAAATGCATTCAAATCTAGAAGTTCTGTTTGTAAAGATTCTTCACCCATATCAAGCTTTGATAATAGGAATAAGCTCTCTACCAAATCGTTCATATGTTTTGTTTTGCTTTGAATGATTTGTAAATAATGTTGTTGTTTTTCAGGGGTATTTGCGACTCCATCCAATAAACCATTTACATATCCTTGAATCGAAGTAAGTGGGGTAGATAAATCATGGGAAATACCCGCAATCAGTTCTTTTCGTTGTTGTAGATATTGTTTTTGTATTTGATCAGACGCTACAAGTTGTTCACGCATGTTTTCAAAGTTCTCACAAAGGACTCCAAATTCATCTTGTGTAGAAGAAGAAATACTAGAACTTAAATTTCCTTCTTTGATTTCATTTGTCGCAATTTGAAGTTGAGCAAGAGGTTGTAAGATATAACGAGAAAGTTTTCTTGTAAGAAAAATTCCCAGCAATAAAATAAATAAGATCATAAAGGAACCAGTCCCAATGATTGTAACTTTGATGACAAGCTTAGTTTGTTCCCAGGAGACATAGCTATCTTTAGGAAGGCTCAAATCAACTCCTGTAAAGGTTAGTGTCATATTCTTATTCGCTTTGTTTTGTAGTGTTGCTTCATAAGCCATACCATTTTGGTTCCATAAAATATAGGGAGACTCATATTCTTTAGTTTTTGCAATTTGATAAAATTCCGTTTCTATATCTTTACTTGTATATCCGTTTGATAGATATACAATGGAGTCATTTTCTTTCACCATAATGTGTAGGTTAATCTCTTCTAATTGTGCAAAGATTGTTTTTGCCTGTGTTGTAATCGTAGTAGAATCACTTATCTCATCATTTAATGATTTTATGAGTAAAGTAGGACCATAATTGGAGGAATTTAGTAGGACGTTTCGAATAAGCGAAGAGGAACTATTCGTTAGAAATGAAAACCCAAATAGGATGATGGAAAAAATTATACAAACAAAGATTACGGGTATCAATATCATCAAAAAATTGGATAACAAAATTTTCTTACGTATGGATATATCTCGATAGCGCATAACAGTCCTCCATGATTATGTTTATTATCGCTTATCCCTTTCGTAAAAGCAAGTTTCCTTCACGAGAATTTCGATTTGCATAGGATGGTTGTTGACGTGAAACTGGTTCCACATTATAATGGAGGAAGTGAAAGAATACGGGTGATGGATATGGAAAAGAAATTGACTATGCAAGATATTGCAAAGATTAGTGGTGTCGCTAAGAGTACAGTATCTCGTTATTTTAACGGTGGCTACGTCAAAGATGACACAAGAGAAAAGATTAAAAAGGTTATTGAGGAATATAATTATCAACCGAATGCTTTTGCGCAAAGTTTAAAGGCTAAGCAGTCTAAAATGATTGGTATAATTGCGCCTTGTTTAGATTCTACTGTATCCTCTCGTATTATGATGGCTATTGATGAACATCTTCGAAAAGAAGGGTATACTTCTATGATTATCAATACGAACCATATGGAACAACTGGAATTGGATAGTCTAGAAAATTTGTGGCGTATGAAGGTCGATGGAATCATTTTACTTGCGACTCATATTACAGAGGAACATAAGCAAATTATCAAACGTATAGATGTACCTGTAGTCGTAGTAGGACAAGCATATGAAGATGGGATATCTATTGTAAATAATGATTTTGAAGCAGGGAGTATGGTAGGAAGTTATGCTGTGAAGAAGGGGCATCAAAACATTGTATATCTTGGAGTTGAGGAAAAAGATGTAGCGGTTGGGTTACATCGAAAGCAAGGGGTTTTAAAGGGGTGCGGAAGTGATGCTAACGTGCATGTGATAGAAAGTGATTTTAGTTTTCAAAAAGCATATGAACATACATGTGATATATTGGAACATGGAAAGATGGATATGATTATTGCCGCAACAGATACCATGGCACTAGGTGCTTTAAAAGCTCTTCAAGAAAAACATTATAAGATTCCAGAAGATGTATCCTTAATGGGATTTGGTGGATATGAAATTAGTATGTTAATTACACCCAAACTAACAACGATACGATTTAATAATGCGTTGGCAGGCGATCTCGCTGCAGAAACTATATTAAACTTAATACAACATCAAAGCGTTTGTAATCAAGCCATGATTGATTATGAATTCTTAGAAGGAAATAGTGTACAAGATATAAGTTCTATTGAAAGATAGGACTTTTTTATATGATATATGGGAATCAAAAGGATGAATAAGTGCATGTAATAGCTATTCCTAGTAAAATTATCAATTTTTACCTATTTGAAAATAGACATGCTATACTGTTTTTGAAAGAAGGAGTATTATGAGAAGACGTATTTCTATAGTGATTGCTATGTGCATGTTGTTTACCCTAAGTGGTTGTTTTGGAAACAATGAGAAAAAAGAAGAAGTGGCGAAAACAAAAGATGTTAAATCTGTTATTGTGCAAGGGAAGATTATAGATGTGACAAGTACTCATTTTTCTATTGTGACAAGTGCGAATAAAGAATATGAGTTTAATCGAACTGAAATGCAAATGAAAGATGGGGAATTGAAAAAGGATATTGTAATACAAGTTAGTTATATAGTAAAAGATGGTGTGATGTATGCACAAAAGGGAACGATTCTTGAGAATGAAGTTTCTACAGATGATCAAAGACAAAGTATTGATGATATTATTTCTCAAATGTCTATTGAAGAAAAAGTAGGACAAATGTTTTTTGTAAGAAGCCCTGAGGATAACGCAATGAGTGATGTAGCGAGTTATCATTTAGGTGGGTATATTTTGTTTGATAGGGATTTTCATCAAAACTCTTATCAAGAAGTAATAGATAATATTGCATCGTATCAATCTCAAGCAAAGGTACCTTTATTGATAGGAGTGGATGAAGAAGGTGGGAGTGTTGTACGTTTAAGTAAGTATACAGCATTTCGAGGAGTTCCATTCTGGTCTCCTCAAAGCTTATATAACTATGGAGGATATGATTTAATTCGTTCCGATACTATAGAAAAGGCAACATTGTTAAAGAACATAGGTATCAATGTAAATCTTGCGCCTGTTGCGGATGTGTCGATAGATCCAAATGATTTTATCAATGCTCGATCTTTTGGAAAGAATGCAACGGAAACCGCAACGTATGTGGCAACTGTAGTAAGTATTATGAAAGAAAATAATCTTGGTTCTACATTAAAACATTTTCCAGGGTATGGAAATAATGTAGATACACATACTGGAATATCAGTTGATAAACGTACGTATGAGAATTTCGTAGAGAGTGATTTTCTTCCATTTATTGCAGGAATAGAAGCTGGTGTTGATAGCATTCTTGTTTCTCATAATATTATGACATGTGTAGATAAAGATGGACCTGCATCACTTTCTTCAAAGGTTCATGAAATACTTCGTAATGAATTAGGTTTTCAAGGTGTTATCATGACAGATGATTTAGCGATGGATGCAATAAAGGATTACATAGATTCAAGTGCAGCCGCAATCAA
>JAVWJF010000054.1:0-11418 GCA_036639195.1 Longicatena sp. | reverse complement strand
CTGCAATGAAAGGTGGATCTAAATTAGATAAATTCTTCCAGGAATTACCACAGCGTTCTTTTGATTGTGGGATTGCGGAAGAACATGCCATGACATTTGCGGCAGGGCTAGCGGTATCAGGAAAAAGACCCTTTATTTCTGTGTACTCTAGTTTCCTTCAAAGAGCATATGATCAAATCAATCATGATGTAGCCCGGATGGAGCTTCCGGTTGTGATTGGAATCGATCGTTGTGGTCTTGTTGGAGAGGATGGAGAAACCCATCATGGAGTATTTGATATTGCGATGTTGCGCTCTATTCCTAATATGATACTTGCACAACCCAAAGATAGTCTAGAAGCACAAAATATGTTGTATACTGCATTTTCACAAAACACACAGCCGTTTGCCCTTCGTTATCCTAGAGGAAGCGTTCCATATGGGAAAGCTCCAACTTATGAAGCACTCCCAATTGGAAGTTGGACAAGCTGGTGTTCACAAGAAGATTACGATGCAATTGTAATTACATATGGTAGTGATGTTGATAAAGTGATTTCTAAAGCAGGTGTAAATGGAGTGAATTTACGAGTTGTAAATGCACGTTTCTTTAAACCGATTGATGAAGCGATGTTAGAAGAACTTTATCATAGTAAAAAACCAATCTTAATCTATGAAACGGATATGATGGCAGGTGGCTTGTCTTCTGCGATTCTAGAATACTTCAATGATCACCAACTTAATACATCATGTATACGTATGGGGATTGGGGATCATTTCGTAGAACATGGTAGTGTTCCTCAACTACGAAAACTTGAACAGATTGATATCACGTCCTTATTTGAAGAGCTTCATTCATTGTTGAAGTAGGAATTGTATGCGATTAGATCAATATCTAGTACAACATGAATATTGTACAACTCGAGCGCGTGCACAAGATGCCATCCAACAACAACGCGTGTATGTGAATGATAAAGTGATTCAAAAGAACAGTTATTATGTGGATGAAGAGGATTGTGTTCGTGTTATTGAAGAAGAACTTTCTTTGGCATCAAGAGCAGGTTTTAAACTGTATGATGTGTTAGAGGATTTTGAAATAGATTTAAAAGATCGTATTTGTATTGATGTTGGTGCGAGTACGGGTGGTTTTAGTGATGTGTGTTTAAAACAAGGCGCAAAGTTAGTATATGCAGTAGATGTAGGAAAAGATCAACTACTGGAAGCCTTAAAGGGTAATCCACGTGTAATCAATATGGAAGGTGTGAATTGTCGTTATTTAACAAAAGAGATGTTTTCTCCTTTACCAGATTTTGCTTGTATGGATGTATCGTTTATATCCATTAAATGTATTTTACCAGCCTTATTATCTGTGTTATCAAAAAAAGAACTCGTTGTACTTGTGAAACCACAGTTTGAAGCGGGGAGAGAATATATTGGCAAGCATGGGGTTATAAAAAATGAAAAGGTACATCTTCAAGTATTAAATGATATCATTTCTTATATAGAAACACTTGGCGTTTATGTGCATCATGTAAAAGCTAGTTCTTTATTGGGACGCGATGGAAATAAAGAGTTTGTAGTACATATCAAAGAGGAAGAATGTCACAAGGTGTTTCCTCTTAAACAAATCATAAAAGAATATCATACAAAGAGGTGATGTTATGCTAAAAGAAATGTATGTGAAAGATTTTGTGTTGATTGATGAACTTCGTTTGAATTTTGATACGCAAATGTCAGCTTTTACTGGAGAAACTGGTGCTGGTAAGTCTTTGTTGATGGATGCCATTGGAATTTTAAAAGGGGAACGTATCAATACTTCTATGATCAAAGAAGGAAAAGAAAAAGCCTTCATCGAAGGTGTTTTTGAAGTGGAAGAACATCATCCAGCATACACTTTACTACAAGAAGCAGGATATGATGTAGAGGACTTCATGTTTGTTGCTAGTCGTGAGTTTGGAAGAGAAGGAAAGAGCGTTGCACGTATCAATCAACGTATTGTAAATGTATCCTTTTTAAAGGATGTTGTATCTACTCTTGTGGATATACATTCTCAACACGATACACAATACCTTCTAAATACCAAGTACCACATTACACTATTGGATAATTTTTGTAATGTGGAAGATTTATGCCAACGTGTAAAAACACAATATCAAGCATATAAAAAGATTCATGATAAATTAGAATCTGCTTTACATGAGGATTACAATGAAGATGATCTTGAATTTTTAACCTTTCAATTAAATGAAATTGATGAAGCAGATATAAAAGAACATGAATTAGAAGAGTGTGAAGAAGAAAGCAAACGCTTAATGGCGTTTGAAAAGATATCAAGTAAAGTAGCTTCCTCTTTGGAATTGTTGGAAGATGAACATAAAGGGAGTGCATCACTTTATGAAGCTTGTCGTGAAATTGGCAGTATTCATGAAGATGATTTTTTTGAAAAAGTCAAAGAGAAACTTCAAGAAGCGTATTATCAAGTGGAAGAAGTGGTTCATGAGTTAAAGGATTACATGGATGATTTTGATTACGATGAAGTACACTTTCATGAGTTACAAGAACGCATTTCGTGTATTCATAAGATATATCGAAAATATGGACCTAATGTACAAGCGTTGCAAGTGAAACGTGAAGAATTGAATCAAAAGATTGATATGATTTTGCATCGTCAAGATTTTATTACAAAACAAGAAGCGCTTCGTGAGGAAGCGAAGAAACAATATTTGCTAGTGGCAAATGAACTACATGAAATTCGTAGTACGAAGGCAAAAGAGTTGGAACAGAAAATATTGGAAGAATTAAAGGATTTACAACTGCCTCATGCACGTTTTGAAGTTGTCTTAGAAACAATGGAAGGGAATGCGAGTGGAATAGATAATGTTGCGTTTTTAATCTCTATGAACCCTGGAGAGCCACTAAAACCATTGAGCACAACAGCAAGTGGTGGAGAGTTGTCTCGCTTCATGTTGGGGCTAAAAACGGTGTTTACATCCCTGCAAAAGATTGAGACGATTATTTTCGATGAGATTGATACTGGAGTGAGTGGAAGTGTGGCGTTTAGTGTTGGTCGTAAGATGAAAGAACTTGCGAATCAAACCCAAGTGTTCTGTGTGACACATTTAGCCAGTGTTGCAGCTTGTGCACAACATCACTACATCGTAGAGAAACTACAACAAGAGAATACAACAAATACGAAGATTCGAGAATTGAATGAAGAAGAAAGAATTGCACAACTGGCAATGATTTCCAATAATTCTATGTCAACTTCCGCAATGGAGGCCGCAAAAGAGCTTTATATGAATGCTCAAAAAGGATAGGTAATTATTTCTTATGTGAGTACATATGCTTTGTGGCAGACTACCTTTTAGGAGGTGGTGCCATGCGTAAGAAGATTATGGTTTTCTTACTTTGTTTATTTTGTAGTGGCCCCTTAAGTATATTGGCGGCAGATGATTTGATCTTAGGTGGAGATAGCATTGGTATTGAAGTGACATATGATGGGGTTATGGTCAGCGGGACCTATCGTTTCGAAGTGGATGGAAAATCCTATGATCCATCAACACAACTAAAACCACATGATATCATAGTAAGTATCAATGGCACACGTATACATTCTATGGATGATTTGTACGCTCAATTGAACAAGTATCAAGACGGTGTCAATGAGATCCCCATACGAATCAAACGTAATCAAGAAGAAATGGATAGCGTGTTGATAAGTGTATTCGATAAGGCTAGTTCATCTTATAAGTCGGGTTTATATATCAAGGACAAAATTGCTGGAGTAGGAACTATGACATATTATGATCCACTCTCGCACACCTTTGGTTCTTTAGGTCATGAGATTTATGATAGCGATCTAAAACAAATTGCAGATGTTCATAGTGGCACAATCTATCCTGCTCAGGTAAAATCTATACAAAAAGCGCAAGATAATGTACCAGGAGAAAAACATGCGCAAATCGACTATACCCAAGCGTTAGGCGATGTGTTATTGAATAGTGAGATTGGAATCTATGGAACCTACGATTCTCTTCCAACCAACGCAGTAGCATTGCCTTGGGCGAAACAAGATGAAATACAAGTAGGTCCTGCAAAACTATATACGGTCTTAAATGGAGAACGTATTGACTCTTATGATATTAATATAACGAAATTAAACAAACAGAGCCAATCTTCTATAAAGGGGATTGAATTTGAAGTTAGTGATCAACGATTGTTAGAGGCAACCAATGGAATTATCCAAGGAATGAGCGGTTCACCTATCGTTCAAAACGGGAAGATCATTGGGGCAGTTACGCATGTTGTGACATCACATCCGATTAATGGATATGGGGTATATATTGAATGGATGCTAGATACTTCAAGATCCTTGAAATAAAAATAGTAAATTCGACCTTTTTCGACCAAATGTAATCAAAAGTAGCTCAAAGAACGACGTAAAAAGTCGCTCTTTTTTTGTAATTGGAATAATTTGTTAAAAAGCGTCGCTCTTTCGACAAATTTACTGTAATTATGCAATCTGCATTTGTATAATTGTAAAGAGGAGGAAAGAGAAAATATGAATAACAAGTTAAGAGTTTATGTAGTAGATGACAGTTTGGAAATGATCCATAGTATGAAGGAGACGTTTGCTAAAAGTGATAACTATCAAGTCGTTGGTAGTGCAACAAATGGTGAACAGTGTATTATGGAATTGCATGGAAAACAGATGGACATTTTGATTCTAGATCTTATCATGCCAAAGAAGGATGGTATGAGTGTATTACAAGATTTGAAGAAAAATAACATCACCGTAGATCATATCATCTGTACGACACCTTTTGTGAACGATCTGATTGTTGGCTCCATTCAGAACTATAAGGTTGACTACATATTGATGAAACCTTTTGAGATTCATCATCTGATTGATCGTTTGAATTTCATCGTTGGATTTACACATCGCGAGAATTCAAATGTAAATACCATGAGTGTGAACTTAAATGATGATGAAAAGAAACGTTTAGCAAAACTAGAATTAGAAAGTGAAATTACAGAATTGTTACATGAAATAGGTATTCCAGCGCATATCAAAGGATATATGTATTTAAGAACGGCTATCTTAGAAACGTATATCAATGTTGATTTCTTAGGCCAAATAACCAAAGTATTATATCCAGAAATCGCAAAGAAATACGCGACTACAGCTTCCAGGGTGGAACGTGCCATACGTCATGCGATTGAGGTTGCGTGGAACCGGGGGAACATCGATGCTATCGATGATATTTTTGGTTATACAATTTCAGCGAGTAAAGCAAAACCAACCAATTCAGAATTCATTGCGATGATTTCTGATAAGCTTCGTTTAGAACATAGATTAAAAAATAAAGTACAAGCGATCAAAACATATCGCTAGTAATTTTATACAATTTCCTTTATACTATACCCATAGATTAAAGGAGATTGTATGGCAGGAAGAGTAATTTTTCATATTGATTTAAATTCATACTTCGCAAGTGCGGAGATACTAAAAAACTCTGCTTTGGAAGGTCAACCCATTGTTGTTGCGGGATTGAATAGAAGAAGTGTAGTGTGTACTGCTAGTTATGAAGCTAGGGCTTTTGGTGTACAAGCTGCAATGCCGCTTCATATGGCAATGGAAAAGTGTCCCCAACTTGTGGTAGTGCAAGGAAGTTATGCTTGGTATGAAGAATTAAGTGAGCGTTTTTTTAAGTATCTAAGACGTTTTTCTCCCTATATTGAACCCGCCAGTATCGATGAGTGTTTTATGGATGTGACAGAAGCAATCAAAGCCTATAAACGTCCATTAGATTTAGCTTGGGTGATACAAAAAAGTGTATATGAAGATTTGAGACTTCCTTGTAGCATAGGTGTAGCTCCTAATAAATTCCTAGCAAAAATGGCAAGTGATATGCGAAAACCTATGGGCATAACCATTCTTCGTAAACAAGAAGTAAGTAAGAAACTTTGGCCCCTTGGCATTCATGAAATGTTTGGGATAGGGAAGAAAACCGTACCGCTTTTATTGGAACATGGTATTACGACCATTGGAGATTTAGCGAATCCTGAAAATGAGAGTAAAGTAATGACCCTTCTTGGAAAGCATAGCTATGGTATGATACAAAATGCAAGAGGGAATGGAAGTAATCAATTAAGTTATAATCATACATTGCAATCCATTTCTCAATCAACAACTTTGGATCGAGATATATCCGATTATGATGAAGTAAAAACTGTCTTCAAACGTTTGGCCATGCAACTAAGCAAACGCGCAAAAGAAGACGATTTAAAAGGCTCTTTAATTTCCATTTCTATTCGTTACTTTGATTTTAGTAATGCTGTACGTTCTCAATCCATATCGGATTATACCAATGATGAAAATACATTATTAGAACATGCATTATTGTTGTTTGATCAAAATAACAATGGTAAAGAAATACGTCATTTAGGAATTGGTCTAGGTTCCTTGTTTTCCCAAAGGAAAACAATTGATCAAATTAACCTCTTCCAAAAAGAAGAAGATATTGTACACGACGCAAGTGATGTCTTAAAAGAATTAAATCGCCAATTGCCACAAGCACATTTGATGAGAGCGAGTGAACTCTTGCGAAATAAATAGAATTTTGTCTGATGAAAGAAGGAAAACTCCTTCTTTTTTTTCATAGAATACAGTGAGGTGATTTCATGAGAAAACATCATAAATACCATGGATTCTTTCATAAGTATCATAATGTGTATCTCTATATAGGGATCTTGGTTGGGTGTGGAATATTAACAGGTATTGTATTATCGAATTTTATAGATGTTAACGATATCAAACATTTATCTTCGTATTTGACAACGGTGAGTAGTGGGGTCAATAAATATGATTTCTTCGTATCCCAGTTTTTCACAGGTATCTTGTTTATTCTATTTGTTTTTTTATTGGGAACTAGTTTTGCGGGAATCCCTTTGATTAGCTTTGTGGTGTTTACAAAAGGCTTACAGATTGGGTTTTCATGTGCGTTGTTTGTATTTAGCTATCAGCTAAAAGGGATTGCAGGTATTTTTATGACCTTATTACCACAAGTTCTATTTGATCTCATAGCGACTTTCCTTATATCTGCGAGTGCAATTCAATTGTCTATGTATATCGTATACAGTTGTACAAATCGTGAAAAGCTCGATTTCAAAAAACTGGCAAACTCGATTCTAAATGATATCTTCATCTGTTTTTTAATCGTGCTTATAGGAAGTTACTTAAAATCAACGATTGGAATAGAATGTATTAAACTCTTTAATTTAATGTAATTCTCCTGTATAATGAAAAGATATTTCAGGAGGTAGGGCATGGATAATTTATCGTATGATTTTCTTGCAGATAGCGATATCTACGTATATCAACGCAAAGATATGTTTCGTATCAACACAGATACATCACTTCTGGCGAAGTTTATGACCATCAAAAAAGGGGAACGTGTTCTTGATGTTGGGACAAACAATGGCGCTTTATTATTGGCGGCGAGTAGAAAACAACCATCTTTTATGTATGGAGTGGATATTCAAGAGGAAGCGATTGAACTAGCAAGGTATAATATGCAACAACAACATATTGAAAACGTAGAACTTATTTGTGAGGATTTCAAAACTGCTTCATTACCAAAAGTACAAGTCATTCTTTGTAATCCCCCATATTTCAAAGTTCATGATGGTGCTAATTTGAATGAATCTGAAACCTTACGTAAAGCGCGCCATGAAACGTATTTAGAATTATCACAATTATGTCAAAAGGTATCGTCTTTATTAGATGAAAAGGGAAGGTTCTATTTAGTGCATCGCGCCAATCGCATCGCTGAAATCATATGTGAATTACGAAAGAACCGTTTAGAAATTCGTACGTTACAATTTGTCTATGATGAACAGAAGGAAGAAGCTATAACTGTACTGATTGAGGCAGTTAAGGATGGAAAAGTAAATGCTCATGTAGCTAAAGGTATTTACGTAAAGCGTTAAATCACTCTACATGTGTCGCATGAGATACATATAAAAAACGAAGGACTCTTGTTAAAAAAAGTTTTGGATATTCCTGTTTGCTAGTCTTTAGAATTTGTTCTATAATAAATAAGGTGATCAAACATGAAAATCGAAGAAGCGTTTGAAGATTATATGCACTACATTGTATCTGTTGACCAAAAATCAAATGCAACGATTCAATCATATCGTACAGATTTGAAAGAATATGTGCAATATCTTAAACAAGAAAATATTTCGGATATGAATGATATTGAATATCAACACATTCAAAATTTTTTGGATTTTCTTGGTAAGGATCAATATGATGGAACTAGTCTTATTCGAAGTAAGCGAAAAGGCAGTAGCATCAATCATATGATTACCTCCATACATATGTTTCATCGCTATATTACAATGGCATACCCCCAAATTATGGATCCAGCGATACATATACGAAGTAAAAAGACACCTAAACATTTACCTGTATATTTTAATATTGATGATATGGATCGCTTGTTGAATAGTTTTGGGAATTCCGATCAAGAATTGTTTGAAAAGGCAATTTTGGAGTTGTTGTATGGATGTGGGTTGCGTGTGAGTGAGTGTTGTGGGCTATTGTTGAATCAAACCCATTTGGAACAAGGTTTTTTAAGGGTTATTGGAAAAGGTGATAAGGAACGTATGGTTCCTATGCATGAGCGATGTGTGAAAGCACTTCGTGTGTATTTGGAAGTCGTACGTAAAGGGTGGGAAAGAAGACGTTCTCCCTATGTCTTTATCAATGCTTCAGGAAATCCCTTAACTCGTCAATATGTGCATACGCTGATCAAGAGCAAGTTGAAAGAACAAAACTTAAATGAACAACTTTCAGCACATAGTTTCCGTCATAGCTTCGCATCACATCTATTAGATGGTGGTGCAGATTTACGTGTTGTACAAGAATTATTGGGCCATAGTGATATTGCTACTACCCAAATATATACACACATTCAAAATAAGAGATTACAAAGTGTATACACTTCGTTTCATCCAAGAGCGAAGAAAGATAAAGAAGGAGAATAAGTGAATGAGTAATTGTGGTACATGTCCAAGCAAAGGAAGTTGCGGTAAAAAAGAAGATGCTTGTGGAATATCAAACAATCCGAAAAACAAAATCAAACATGTGATTGGTGTGATGAGTGGTAAAGGTGGCGTAGGGAAGTCAAGTATGACAACGCTACTAGCAAAAGAATTAAACAAACGTGGTTATAGAGTTGGTGTTATGGATGCGGATATCACTGGTCCAAGTATTCCAAGATTATTTGGTTTAGAAAGAGAAAGTGCATATGGAGCGAATGATGCAATCGAACCCGTTGTGGATAAAGATGGCATCAAAGTAATGTCTTTAAACTTTTTAATGGAAGATGAAAATCAACCTGTTATTTGGAGAGGACCAATTGTTGGAAATGCAGTAAAACAATTTTGGAGTGATGTAATCTGGGGTGAACTAGACTATTTGTTCATCGATATGCCTCCAGGAACTGGGGATGTTGCGTTGACTGTTATGCAAAGCATACCGTTAAATGGAGTCGTTATGATATCTACTACTCAACCAATTGTATCTATGATTGTATACAAAGCTATCAATAAGTGTAAACAGGCCAATGTTAAAGTTTTTGGAATAATTGAAAATATTAGTTATGTGCTTTGCCCAGACTGTGGCAAACGTATTGAAATTTTCGCACATAAAAACGTGGATTCTTTTTTAACACAAAATGAAGTAGAATTATGGGCAGAACTACCAATGATGGATAGTGTGTCACAAATTTACCAAGATGATAACTTTGATGAAGCATATCGTGAACAGATACGTACATCTATATCACCAGCCGTAGATAAACTTTTGGAAATATATGAAAAATAGTGCAAAAACTGCACTATTTTATTTTACTTTTGTTTGAATTGTGCTATATTATTAAAGGCTTTTTTTAAAAGTGCATTACATAGGCTTATAAATAGTCCTAAGGAGGAATTTTTATGCCAGGATATGTAGTAGTAGGAACACAGTGGGGCGATGAAGGGAAAGGTAAGGTAGTAGATTACCTTGGATCTAAAATGGATATGGTAGTACGTTTTCAAGGTGGTAACAATGCTGGTCATACGGTCGTTGTTGGAGATGAAAAGATCGTATTACATTTATTGCCATCTGGAGTATTACAAAAGGCAACTTGTGTGATTGGACCAGGTGTTGTAGTGGATCCCTTTGTTTTCTTAGATGAAATTAAACAATTAGAGGATCGTGGATTATCAACAAATCATGTATTTATTTCGGATTGTGCACATATCATCATGCCTTATCATATTTTGATGGATGAACTGAGCGAAGCACAGTTGAAAGATTATAAAATAGGAACGACAAAGCGAGGAATAGGACCTTGTTATGCGGATAAGTATTCAAGAACAGGAATTCGTATAGGAGATTTAAGAAACTTTGAAACCTTTAAGCGTAAATTAAAACTTGCTCTTGATATGAAAAATGAAGTATTTCAAAAAGTATATGAAAACGAAGGGTTTGTATATGAAGATTTAGTTGCACGTTTTGAGGCAATTAAAGAGGCGATACTGCCTAGAATTTTAAATGCTCAAATGATCGTGAATCAAGCGTTAGATGATCAAAAGCAAGTATTGTTTGAAGGCGCACAAGCTGCGATGTTGGATATTAACTATGGGAATTATCCATATGTTACATCATCGTCACCAACATCTGCAGGTGTTTGTACGGGTGCTGGAGTATCACCTCAAAAACTTGATGTAATTATTGGGATTGCGAAAGCATATTCTACAAGGGTTGGTGAAGGACCATTTGCGAGTGAGCTGTTCGATGAAATGGGTTCATGGTTAAGAGAACAGGGACATGAATTTGGAGCGACAACCGGAAGACCTAGACGATGTGGTTGGTTGGATGTGAATGTAGTTAGACATGCGGCTATGATCAATGGACTAAGTGATCTTGTGATTACAAAGCTAGATATTTTAAGTGGTTTGGAAGAAATCAAAATGTGTGTAGCATACGATATTGATGGTAAACGCTTTGATTATATTCCAAGTTCGATTGAGGAACTTGCAAAAGCAAAACCAATTTACGAAACATTTGCTGGCTGGAAAGAAGATATATCCAATGTAAAGACATATGAAGAACTTCCAGAAGCGTGTAAAGTATATTTGAAAAGAATTGAAGAATTAACAAAGACGAGAATATCTATGGTATCTGTAGGGGCAGAAAGAAACTGCAACATTTATATTCATTCCTTTATGAAATAAGAGAGCGATGCTCTCTTTTCTTATACTCACGGGGATGGAGATGGCGTAAATGTTGTTAACCCTTACAAGTAAAAATATGTAGTAAGATATTGAATGCATACTCTAGTTGTGGTATTGTAATTACGTACTTTTTATAAAAGAAAGATAGAGG
>JAVWJF010000053.1:0-11455 GCA_036639195.1 Longicatena sp. | reverse complement strand
ATCGCCCATCAACAAATGTTTGGTATTGCGATTTTTGGAAAAATAGCAGAAAAGATGAAAACAAAATCATCAAGAAGATTAGATGATATTAAATTCCCAGGGTTCTTATCTATCTTTAATGAGAACATGGTAGCTACTTCTGTATTGATGTTTATCTTCTTCGGTGCCATCTTAATGGTGCTAGGAAAAGATTATTTGGTAACTATGGAATTTATGAAAGCGACTGATAATTTCTTCTTCTACATTATGACAACATCACTAAACTTTGCGGTTTATTTAGCAATTCTACAGTTGGGAGTACGTACCTTCGTTACAGAATTAACAAATTCTTTCCAAGGTATCTCTAGTACTTTCTTACCTGGTGCAGTTCCAGGAATCGATTGTGCAGCGGTCTTTGGGTTTGGTAGTGCGAATGCAGTTACAGTAGGATTCTTAATGGGTGCTTTAGGACAGTTCTTAGCCATTATGGTATTGTTACTGATGAAATCACCAACACTTGTTATTGCAGGGTTTGTACCAGTCTTCTTCGATAACGCCGTAATTGCGACATATGCAGATAATCGAGGCGGTATCAAAGCGGCAGTTATTCTACCATTCATTTCTGGTTTGATCCAAGTATTTGGATCTGCGTTGATTGCTGGATGGGTTGGACTTGCGGCATACGGAGGATACCTAGGTATGTTTGACTGGGCAACTGTATGGCCAATGTTTACAGTCATTATGAAATTTGCAGGATACTTCGGTATTGCAATCGTTATCTTGATTCTACTTGCAATTCCACAGATTCAATATCGTAAACATCCAGATACATACTTCTTAATCGCAGAAGATTACGAAGAATACTTAAAGAAAATGGAAGCACAAAAGGCAACGAGTGCCTAGCATAGAGGAGATCATAATATGGCAGGAAAATTAAAAATAATGGTTTGTTGTGGCAATGGAGCTGGAACAAGCATGATGATAAAATTGAACGTCGATAAGGTTGTGAAAAAGATGGGTCTTGAAGTACAAGATATCCATCACTGCGCAATCTCAGAGGGTAAATCAGCAGCAGGACAATATGACATTGTATTATGCTCAAAGAACTTTGTACCAATGTTTGAAGATGCACAGAAAAAAGGCACAAAGATTGTAGGGCTAAAAAATGTAATGTCCGCAAAAGAAATCGAAGAAGGGCTGACAGCAGCACTTGAAAAATAAGTAAAAGCTGCCAAGCGCAGCTTTTCTTTTACCCAATCGTAAGAGGAAAGGAATGTTATATGAATATCGAAAAACGTACATTGGCTGAAATAAAACGTTGTTATTGTGCGAGTAGTTTGCCAATCAATCATACAAATCATATCGTCTTCGCAAGTGAAGATCCTAATGTTGGATGTGAGATGTTTGCTCTCGATACACTAACACATGAAGAGACAATTTGGAAAGAAGCTGGAGGATGTATGTCCATCATAGCGATTCCAGGAAAAGAAAATGAATTTCTTGCAGTACAAGAGTTTTATTTAAAAGTATCCCCATCTTTAGCAAAGATTGTATGGGGAAAATATGGCAAGGATGGCTTTGAAATTAAAGATGTACTAACTATGCCATATATTCATAGATTTGATATCTATCATGCAAATGGTGTGAATTATTTCATTGGCGCAACCATTGCGACTTCTAAAGAGAGTAAAGATGATTGGAGTGTGCCAGGTAGAATTTATGTAGCACAATTACCAGAAGACTTATCCAAAGGGATTGAAGTAGAAGTATTGGTAGATGGTTTATATCGCAATCATGGGTATTGGAAAGATATGGATGAAAACTGTGGGTATTTTGGAAGTGATCAAGGGATTTTAAAAGTCATGCCTCCAAAAGAACTTGGTGGACAATGGCGTGTTGAGAGTGTATTACAAGGAGAAATCGGAGAGATTGCAACAGTGGATATCGATGGAGATGGAAACAAAGAAATCATGACCATTGAACCATTCCATGGAAATACAATCAAAATTTATAAGAAAGTAAATGGTAAATATACTCCAGTGTATACATATGAGAATGAAATTGATTTTGCACATACCTTAGTAGGTGGAACATTAGGTGGAACACCAACCTTTATTGCAGGTGTACGTCGATGTGATGCGGAATTGTTTTATGTGCAATACAAAGATGGGAAATATGTTAGCACGTGTATTGAAAAGGGTGTTGGCCCTGCCAATATCGCTTTGATCAATGAAGAACATCGAGATGTTATCGTTGCGGCTAATCATACAAAAAATGAAGCTGCGGTATACATCGTTACGAAGGAGGGCTAATATGTTAGAAGAACTAAAAAAACAAGTGTTTGAAGCAAATCTATTATTGCCTAAATATGGATTGATTACATTTACTTGGGGAAATGTCTCTGGAATCGACAGAGAAAAGGGAATCGTTGCGATCAAACCAAGTGGTGTGGAATACGATCATATGAGTGTAGAAGATATTGTCTTATGTGATATGGATGGAAACGTAGTAGAAGGAAAACTAAAACCAAGCAGTGATTTAATGACACATCTTGCGTTCTATAAGAATTTTCCAAACATCAAAGGAGCCGTACATACACATTCACGTTGGGCTACCTCATTCGCACAAGCAGGAAAAGCAATCCCAGCGCTTGGTACTACACAAGCAGATTATTTCTATGGGGATATTCCTTGTACACGTTGTATGAGTCCTTTGGAAATACAAGGTGAGTATGAACTAGAAACAGGAAATGTCATTGTGGAGACATTTCAAAGTAAAAATATCAATCCCGATGAAATGCCAGGGGTGTTAGTTCATAGTCATGGACCATTCTCATGGGGAAAAGATCCTTTTGATGCAGTGCATAATGCAGTCGTAATGGAAGAGTGTGCAGCTATGGCATTTGCTTCTTTACAACTTCAAAAGGATGACAACAAACATATGCAACAAGAATTATTGGATAAACACTTTAAGCGTAAACATGGACCAGGTGCATATTATGGACAGGGATGATAAGATTTACGCATTAGGGCAATATGAAAAATCAATGCCAGGTGATCTCACATGGTTAGAAAAGCTAACGTTATGCAAAGAGTTTGGGTTTGACTATTTAGAAATGAGCATCGATGAAACAGATGAAAAATTAGCGCGTTTAGATTACACAAAGAAACAGCGCGAAGAAATCTTAGACGCAATGTCTTTGAGTGGTGTTCGTATTCAATCTATGTGTTTGAGTGGACATCGTAAATATCCATTAGGACATCCTGATGTAGCTATGCAAAAGAAGGCTCTTGAAATCATGGAGAAAGCTGTTCAATTAGCATGCGACTTAGGAATACGTATCATACAATTAGCAGGATATGATGTATATTATGAAGAAGGAACTACACAAACAAGAGAAATCTTCATAGAAAATCTTGCGAAAGCTGTATATATGGCGGCAGAAAAAGGTGTTCTTTTAGGATTTGAAACCATGGAAACACCATTTATGGATACGGTTGAAAAAAGTATGTACTATGTAGAAGCATTAAACTCACCATATTTAGGCGTTTATCCAGATATAGGGAATCTGAAAAATGCTAGTTTATTATATGGTGTAAGTGTTGATGAAGATCTTGAAAAAGGTGCTGGGCATATCGTTGCCTCCCATCTGAAAGAAACCATTCCAAATCGTTATCGTGAGATTACATTTGGTACAGGACATAGTGAATACACAAGTAATATAGAGGTTTTAAAACAAATGGGCGTTAGAATGTTCGTAGGTGAATTTTGGTATACTGGAAATAAAGATTGGAAAGAAGTTTGTAAACATAGCGCGTCTTTCTTAAGAGATAAATTAGACGCTGTATTTTATGAATAAAAAAGAAGTGAACGTTCACAATATACGTTGTATTGTCGCAGATATGGACGGTACATTATTGAACGATGAAAAGCAATTGGATAATGGCATTAGGGATGTGATTACGCAATTGAAAGAAAAAGGAATCGTGTTTACGCTAGCATCTGGAAGAAATGTACAAATTATGAAGTCATTTATTCAAGAGCTACAAATTGATTCTGCTTATATTGTGAACAACGGAGCTTGTATTTATCGTGGTGATGAATGCTTGTTTGAACAGACAATGGAAGAAGAGGACATGGCGAAAGCATTGTCCATTTACGAAAGTGAGTCAATCTCTTATGTTGCCTATACCTCAGAAGCAATTTATGTACATGGTGCACAAGAACCTTTGGAATTATTTTTAAACCGATTAAAGGGAAAATCAACACTACGCTATGAGTATGCTGGCGTAGAGATTGCCAAACATCATGTCTTTAAGGTTGTTGCGGTAAATGAAAATCCTTCACAGATGAAACGTGTACAAGCACGCATTCATGCGACTTGCGAAAGCTTACAATGTTTAAGGAGTGAAGATGAAATCTACACAATTACACATAAAGACACAAGCAAAGGGGTCGCATTAAAACGCATTATGGAAGATGCAGGTATCGATCTAAAAGATGTACTTGTATTTGGGGATAATTTTAATGATGTATCAATGTTTCAAGTTGCTGGAATTGCAGTTGCTATGGAGAATGCCCAAAACGATGTGTTACAACATGCGGATATGATTGCCCTTGATAATAATCATCAAGGTGTCAGTCGTTTTATTAAAGAACATATACTGAAATAAAAAATGGGATACTTTGCGTATTCCATTTTTACATATATTTTTTTAACCATGTTCCTTTTCTATAGTATAGAAACAACCATAAGGAACTTGCAAACCATGTGATAGGCCACCCCATAAATACAACATTGATATTATGGAAGATAGGTACAGATGTTAAAATCCATAACATTCTCAATCCACACCAACACGTTACCATAACAATCATCGGTATGGTAGTAACACCAGCCCCACGAATGATTCCATTGAAGGAATGTGAAACCGCTAGGAAGATATAGAATGGAGCCAATATATACATCATACGTAATCCATAATTGATAACACGTGCATCATTAGAGAAGATGGATAAGACGTATGGTCCAAGAATTAGTAACAAGGCACTGATTATAACCGTTGTAATAACACTCATGATAATCCCAGTCTTTGCGCCTTTTTTTACACGATCAAATTTCTTAGCACCGATGTTTTGCCCTGTAAAGGTTGTAAATGCCATAGAGAAACTCATAACAGGAAGGATGGCAAAGCCATCTATTTTTGTATAAGAGCCACATCCCGCCATCGCAAGAGACCCAAATGCATTAATATTGCTTTGTACGATAACATTTGAAAACGATACAATCGCATTTTGTATACCACTTGGTAATCCAATGCGTATAATCTCAACCATCATATCTTTATGACATTTAATATCTTTCAATCGTAATTGATAATCTTGTTTTGTTCTACATAATAAGATCACCACAAGTACTGCACTTATGGTTTGGGAAATCAACGTTGCCCAAGCAGCACCTTCAATTCCCATATGGAAGTAAACAACAAATACAATGTCTAATATGACGTTGGTAACTGAGGAGATGATTAAGAAATATAAGGGATTCTTAGAATCACCCACAGCTCGTAAAATACCACTTCCCATGTTATATATCATCACAGACAATACTCCTAAAAAGTATATCCTTAAATATAGTACAGAATTTGCCATAACATCACTTGGTGTTCCAACCCACTCTAAAATATAGGGGGAAAGAAATACACCGATAACAGTTAAAGCTAGTCCAGATATAATCGTTAAACTCATAGATGTATGGACGGCATCTTGTACCATATCTTTATTACGAGCACCGAAGTATCTGGAAATGATAACTCCCGCTCCCACACTAATACCCATAAAGAAGCTTACGAGCAAGTTAATAATAGGGGCACTAGATCCTACTGCCGCAAGGGCATGGGCTCCTAGGTTTTGTCCAACAACGATGGAATCCACCGCATTGTACATCTGTTGAAAAAGGTTTCCCAATAACAATGGTACGGAAAACAACAACAATTCTTTCCAAATGACTCCCTCAGTCATCAGCCCTCTGTTTTTCTTTAACGCTTGTTCCTTCAATTCAATCACCTTAATTCTTGTTTATAATTATAGCGCGATTTAAAAGGAAAAGAAATGATTACCTGAAAAGAATGCATATTAGTTCCTACATTTGACTAAGGTATTTGTTATAATGTGTATAATAGTGAAAGAAAGGATGTATTTGTATGGAACATTTCATCAATATACATAAGGAATTATGTATTGGGTGTGCAGCTTGTGTAAAAGATTGCCCACAAGCCAATATAGAAATAAAAGAACAGTGTGCTATTATTTTAGATCAAGATTGTATGAAGTGTGGACACTGTGTGTCTATATGTCCCAAGAATGCAGTAGAAATAGAAGGTTTTGATCTAAGTCAAATCGTAGAACGCAATGCACAACCTCCACTAGAAAGGGATGCGCTACTGCATGCTATAAAAAGCAGGAGAAGTATACGACAATTCAAGAAGAAAGAAATCGATGAACAAGTACTGAACTATATCATCGAAGCAGGGAGGTTTACACCCACTGCCAAGAATGCGCAGGGTGTATCTTATATCATCGTACAAAACGAGATTCAAGAGGTAGAGGCAATCGCAGTAAAACTACTACGTAAATTATGGCCATTTGCTTCCTTATATAGTAAGAGTGCAAAACATATGACACCTGATGCTCATTTCTTCTTTAAACAAGCACCAGTCGCCATACTTGTAGTCGCAAAAGGGAGCTTTAAGAAAGTGGATGGTTCCTTAGCTGCTTCTAATATGGCATGGATGGCGGAAGCTCAAGGACTTGGTGTATTGTATAGTGGATTTTTTACGATCGCAAGTAATATGTCATTCGCTTTGCGAAAGAAATTGGGACTACAACGAAAGGAAAAAGTGATTATGACCTTAGTTTTAGGAGTACCAAATGTAAACTATCCTAGAAGCGCCCCTAAAAAGCCTGCTAAGGTACGTTATTTATAGGGAATATCAGGAGAAACCACGAAATGAAAAAAAATCTTTACAAGTAGACAAGTGCAGTGATATAATCTATAAACGGGTAGATTTTCTACTCCCCGCTCTATGTAGACATAGGGCCATAGACCAAGAGGAGGTGTACAGTATGAAAAAATATGAAATTATGTACATCGTGAACGCATCTTTAGATGATGCAAGTCGCACAAGTGTGATGGATGGTTTACACAAAATCCTAACTGACCGTGATGGTTCAATTGATAAAATTGATGACATGGGTGTGAAAGAGTTCGCGTATGAAATTAATGACATGAACAAAGGTTATTACGTTGTTATTAACGTAACAGCTAACAACGAAGGAATTGCAGAATTCGAACGTTTAGCTCGTATTAACCAGAACGTTGTTCGTTATATGATTATCAAAACAGAAGCAGAAAAATAAGTTTAGGAAGGAAGAAAGACTATGATCAATCGTGTTGTATTAGTTGGAAGAATGACGAAAGATCCAGTATTGCGTAAAACCGCATCTGGCGCGAGCGTAGTATCATTTACGGTTGCATGCGATCGTCGTGTGAAAACAGAAGGACAGCCAACAGCTGACTTCATCAATACCGTTGCTTGGAATAAAACAGCAGATATCGTTGCACAATATACTCATAAAGGTTCTTTAGTTGGCGTAGAAGGTAGAATCCAGACACGTAGCTATGATGACCAAAGTGGAAAACGTGTGTATATCACAGAAGTGGTAGCCGATTCTGTTCAGTTCTTAGAATCTAAGAATGCTTCCGCAGGAAATGCAAATGCATATGTTCCTGAAGACACATTCAATCAGAGCCAAGGATACCAAAGCGATGACAGTGCTTCACAGTCTTACTCCAGTGATTTTGCGAGCAGCGATACATTAGATATCGCCAGCGATGATTTACCATTCTAAATGGTAGAAAGGAGATTTTACAATGGCATTTAAAAAACAACGTATGGGACGTAAAAAAGTATGTTACTTTACGAAAAATAAAATTGAAACAATCGACTACAAAGATATTGAATTATTGAAAAGATTTATTTCCGCAAATGGAAAAATCATTCCAAGACGTGTTACAGGAACACGTGCGAAATATCAACGTATGTTAGCTACTGCGATCAAACGTGCTCGTCAGATGGCTTTATTGCCTTACGTAAGCGAATAATCGTGATAACCTCCATCTGTAACCAGGTGGAGGTTTTTGTATAAGAAAGGAGATGTTTATATGAATCAACAAACTAGAAGAATCACGGAAGGAGCTATGATGGTAGCTTTGGTTGGTGTGATGTTATTTGTGAATCGACAATTTGCGAATATGATGGAATTCTTTCTGTATTGGATCTTAACATTTCCTATTCTTGTCTATACAGCAAAGTATGGAATAAAATCAGGAATTACAACAGCGGTTTGTATGTTGTTGTTGAGTTTGATGATTTCATCACCAACCACCATATTTTATCTATTTTGTTGTATTGTTGTGGGGCTTGTATATGGAGAGGGAAATCGTAGACAATGGAAGAATGGAGTTCTTCTAATATGGAGTGGGATAGTTACCTTTGTATCCTATATTATTACGACGATGGTATTGGCAAGTATCTTTGGATATAATCCGAAAGAAGATATGGAAATGGTACGCATGTTACTAGAGTTTTTACATGTGAATTTAGGAAGTGTTTCCTTAGCTCAAATCATTCCAATGATTGTACTTTTGAGTGCCGTATTGATGAGCGTTCTTCAGACCATTTGTATACATTTAATCTCGAAGATATTAATGGCACGTTTAAAAATAGAAACCTTACCAATGAAGTCCATGTTTGATATCCATGTTTCAAAAGTATGGGGAATCATAATTATTATCATTTGGGTGCTATTTTTAGGTAGAAATGTGCTAAAATTAAACCAAGAACTTTCTACTTTGATAGTTGCGTTATTTCTATGTGCATTTGTATTTGCGATAGGATATGGAGCACTTACTTGTATGATGAAAGCCATTGTGATGAAGAAACGAGGACTTGTTTTTTTGATTATGATTGGAATCTTTATTCGATACGTACAAGATGGAATCGCAATTGTTGGAATATTAGATATGCTGTTTTCTTTAAGAGAACGGATGAAACGAGGTGTCATACGTGGATAAGTTAGAGAATTTTAAGATTCAGGTTGCGATTATTGTGCTTGCGGAAATTGCGGCTGTCGTAGTTATGTATATGGCAAATATAGAAGGAGTCAAGATTTCACCGATGGTTATCCTTCTACTTTTCAATATCCTAATTTTTATTTGGATTATTACCAAATATGAAAAAGATAAAATGCAGAGATATGTAGATATCTCTAGAATTCTTGGACATGACGCAAAAGATGCGTTGATGTTTGGAGAGATTGGAATCATTACTTATGATGAACAATATAATGTTACTTGGGTAAATGATTTTATCATGCAAAGAAAGATTGA
Source organism: Longicatena sp. (assembly GCA_036639195.1). GTDB lineage: Bacteria > Bacillota_I > Bacilli_A > Erysipelotrichales > Erysipelotrichaceae > JAVWJF01. Next base: position 2,025 of record JAVWJF010000053.1, on the reverse strand, counting down.
TATCGTTGGGAAGAAAGTTACTTCCTGGATTACAGATATATCCAATTTGTTTCAAGGGGATGTAGATGTTATTACAGCGAAGAGTGAAGAGTATGTGTATGAAATTACACGTAAAGAGAATGCACAGGTGTTGTATGTACGTGATGTAACGCAACTTGCTAATTTGAAAGAACAATATGAACAAGATGGTGTCGTGGCTGGTTTGATTCAGTTAGACAACTATATGGAAATACAACAATATGAAGATGAGAGTACTATGGCAACCATTAACATGCAACTTCGTCAGCCGGTTATTGAATGGGCAGGACGTTATGGTATGTTTATTCGTCGTTTAAGAAGTGATCGATTCTTAGTAATCTTCAATGAATCTATCTATGAAGATGTAGTAAAGGATAAGTTTGATATTTTGAATACGATTCGTAAAAATGCAGAAGAGATTGATGTACAAATTACCTTGAGCATGTCCTTTGCGCGTGGTACGGATGATTTCCAGTTGCTAGATGATATGGTCAATGATTTATTAGAGTTGGCACAAAGTCGTGGTGGAGATCAGGTTGCTGTGAAGAAGTATGGTGAAAGCGTGAAGTATTATGGTGGAAGTAGTGAGTCACGTGAGAAACGTAGTAAAGTACGTGTGCGTGTCATGTCTCAGGCAATCAAAGAAGCCATTTCAGAAGCCAACCGTGTATTTGTGGTAGGACATCAGACGATGGACTTTGACTGTATGGGAAGTGCTTTATGTATGTCTCGTTTAGCATATGCTTATGGTAAAGAATGCTATGTAGTGAGTAAGAGCGGTGGTATTGAACCACAACTACAAGAAGCATTGGATGGATATGGGGAAAAGATTACCTTACGCCATAACTTTATAAGTGATGAAGAAGCAAGTAAAATGATGGAAGAGACGGATTTATTGATTGCGGTAGATCATCATAACCCTAAACAATCAGGGGCTCCACTTACTTTAAGTGAAGCAAACCGTGTCATCGTAATTGACCATCATCGAAGAAGTGAAGATTTTATCACCAATCCTTTATTGGTGTATGTGGAATCAAGTGCTAGTTCCGCTTGTGAATTGGTAACTGAATTCTTACCATACCAAAGTAATAAAGTAGATATTAGTGAAGAAGAAGCAACGTTGATGTATGTTGGTATTCTTGTGGATACCAATCGTTTCAAAATGCGTACGGGAAGTCGTACATTTGAATCCGCAGCTTATTTGAAAAACTTAGGTGTAGATCCAATCATCGCTGAGAATATGTTGAAAGAAGATTTCGATGATTTTGAAGCGAAGACGGCAATTATGAAATACGCTAGAAGATATAACAACGGATTGATTATAGCGGCGGTAAGTGGAAATGAACGATGTAATCGTACCCTGATGTCACAGGCTGCGGATACCCTGTTAAGTATTAAAGATGTAGAAGCAAGCTTTGTCATCTCTGCTTTAAAAGAAGGTAGCATTGCGGTGTCTGCACGTAGTAAAGGAACGATCAATGTACAAGTTATTATGGAAAAGATGCATGGTGGAGGACACTTTAGTGCCGCCGCTTTACAACGTGAAAATACAACCGTGATGGAAGTAGAGAATGAATTAAAAGAAAAGATACGCGAATATTTAGACGAAATAAAGGAGGATTCAAACAATGAAAGTAATCTTGTTAAGTGATGTTAAAAAAGTAGGTAAAAAAGGGGATATCGTAGATGTATCTGATGGATACGCAAGAAATTTCCTTTTGAATAAAAATCTTGGAGTATTAGCAACCAAGAAAAGCATGGAAATCTTAGATGAAGAAAATGCACAGCATGCAGCAGAAGAAAAACAAAAAGAAGTAGATGCACAAGCATTAAAAACAAAACTAGAATCAATTACCCTAGAATTCCATGTAAAAGCAGGAGATGGTGGACGTGTGTTTGGTGGAGTATCCACAAAACAAATCGTGGAACAACTTCGTGAAAAACATGGTCTTAAAGTAGACAAACGTAAAGTTATTGATACAGGAACGATTGCCTCTTTAGGGTATA
>JAVWJF010000052.1:7834-11511 GCA_036639195.1 Longicatena sp. | reverse complement strand
AATGCTTCTTTAATAGAATCTTGTTTTTGTTGTGCTAACATTGTTTCTTTTTTATTTAGAACTGCTTTCTTTTTACCATCTTCATCGTATTCGGTATCAAATATTTTTGTGGTTTTTAAATTCAAACAATCTTCAATGAGACGATACGCAATTGCACGATGAGTACCATATGTTTTGGTCGCTTTAATGTTTGAATTATCAAAACTTTTGTTTTTAATATTCCATGAACCAGTATGGTTAGAATAGGAAATACTAAGATAAGACTTACTAAACGTAGATGTAGCTAAAAGTTCAAACATAAACTGTTCATATATATCAACTGGTATCCATGTTGCACCTATTCTAACTTCAATTTCACTAGCCGTTAAATCAGCAGGTAGTGCTTTTTGTAGTGATTGGACATGTGTTTGATATTGTGGATCAATTACTGCGGCCATTTTTGCAGTCTCTAATTTTTCTCGAATATTACCACTCAAATATTCGTCTGCAGTAACATAGACATCTTTTGAATCTTGATCTAAAACATTTGGTAGTTTAAAGATAATATCTTTGAGTTCGCTTATAATTTTTTCTTCTGTCAAGTTCACTAGTTTAGCCATATAAGGTATATCTACATGACCTTTTTCAGATAAAGATATCATCAAGGCTTCATTTGCAGTATCTACTTGAGTTATATCTTTCTTTTTTCGAATGGTACGTTTTGTAAACATATCTGCTTTACTTTTAAAAGTTCCATCTTCATTTAAGTTTTCAAGTGATGACAATAAATAATAAGAACTGTCATCTCGAAAGGCAAGGGAGTTTCCTCTACTATTGATAAGTCCATATTTTGTAGTGAACTTGTCATATAGTGTATTTAATTCTGCCTGTTTATTCGTAATGTAGTGCTCAGGATAATCATTGCTTTGATATTCGATAAGTTCTCTTGTACAATCACGAATACCAATCATCCCAACTATACGGTTACGCAAAGTTTCAGAGACATTCATTTTATTCATAATACTGTTCTCACGATAATAAATATCTCCCTCAACTAATGTGAAACTAAAGTTTCTAACTGTTGGATCTGCTGGAATAGATGTTATATCTTCTTCTTTATCCAAAGAATCATCTAAGATATATTCATCAATTTGAGCATGAATATTCATAATCGCATCATTCAAAGATTCTTTTAAAGGTACGTCTTCAAATGGCACAACTGTCAAGTCATCACGACCATGCATTGCCTTTGTTTTTTCAATCGTTCCCAATACCATGTCAGGGTTGTTAATAAAGTACGAGTTCATACCTAGGTCATCAATAACTTGCTCCGTATATATCCACTCATTATCAATCACTAGAGGGCGTTCACGCTTTTGTAGAAAGATTATATCACTTACTGCTTTTGTGCCTGCAGAGTCTTTGAATGCGGTATTAGGTAAGCGTATTGCTCCAATAAACTCTGTTCGCTCATTGATATATTTTCGTATTGAACTATTTGCCTTATCCATTGTATAGCGTGAAGTAATAAATGCGATAATTCCATTTGGTCGTACTTTATCAATCGTTTTTGCAAAGAAATAATCGTGAATACTGAAATTATGTTTATCATATTTTTTATCACGAACTTTGAACTGACCGAATGGAACATTACCTACCGCTACATCAAAAAAAGAATCAGGTAGATTTGTATCTTCATAACCACCAATATTGATGTTTGCATTTTGGTATAATTGCTTCGCAATTCTTCCTGAAATGGAATCTAACTCAACACCATATAATTTGGAATCACTTAGATTAGATGGTAATGTTCCAAAGAAATTGCCTGTTCCACATGCTGGTTCCAAAATATTACCATATTTAAAGCCCATATTTTCAATTGCTTGATAAATACTATCAATAATAAACGGAGAAGTATAAAATGCTGAAAGAGTGGATTCTCTTGCACTTCTATAATCGTCATCATTTAGTAAAGCCTTTAACTCATGGTATTCGTTGTTCCATGAGTTACTTGTTTCATCAAAGACATCTGCAAGCCCACCCCAACCAACATACTTTGCAAGTATTTCTTGTTCTTCGTGGGTTGCTAATTGATTCGTTTCTTCCAAAGAAAAAAGCAACCTAATGGCTGCTACATTGTTGGCATATCTTTGTTTTGGTGTTCCAACACCTAATTGTTCATCTTGAATACGGTAATCAATTTTGTTCTTTTGTGTTGGAATAGATGTATATTTATCATCTATAGTTGAACCATATTGACTTGCTATTTCGATGAAGTGTTTTAACACATCATCAGGAATCACGTTTGATGTACCATCGCTTTCATAGACAATTGCTTCATTAAGCATGAAATCGTACAGCTCTTTTCCGTGCCACACGTTATCCATATCATCATGAACAATTATTTCATTCCTATCTTCATCCCATACTGCGTACATATCTACCATCAATAATTTTTCTGTCACTGTATCAAAAGTATTTAATTCATCATTGATTAGTAACTGTTTAGATAATGTAACATTCATTTCTTCACAATATTTCAATAATTTATCATGAGGCATGTTGGAATAGGTTATAGCTTTGTCTTTGTTAATATCTATATCATAGACCTTGCTATGTGTGTCATTTTCATAATACTGTTCATAGGAAATTTGATATCGCTTGTCTATAATGTTTTGAAACCATATACTTGAATAATTATTTAATTCTTTTTGTATTTCTTCTTTTGAAAGCAAACTTTCTTCATCATCAAGTTTCAATTCTAAATAAGGAAGCTCATGTTCATAATAGATAGGATATAACTCTTTCTTTTCTCTATCGATTGTGAATTTCATATAAGGGTCATTATGTTCATAACCATTTTGTTCATAATAGTGAAGCATAGTAATAAGATTAGGTTCATCCTCAAAATTTGAAATAGTTAAACCATCGTCATGTTCGCCTGCATGTAATGTTACTAAACAACTTTTGTTATCTGTGATATGTTGTCCAAATCTTTCAAATTGTTGATAAAGAAATGCGTGAATATTTTCTTCTCTTTTAATATCTGATTGAGTTGACTTATCTTGTCTTTTTGAAACGTCTTGATAGGTTCTCTCTAAAATGTCATCTAATAATAAATCTTTAAACTTATCATCTTCCATATAAGCTAGATAAAAATCATGATAGTCTTCATTCATAGAACCAACAATAGAAAGCAACTGACCTTTTATTAAATTTTCTGCTTCATCAATAGAAGTTTCTCGATTTCTTAAAGAAGGATAAATTTCTGTGCTCTTTATTTTTTTAACTACAATAGGGAGACATTGTTGATACATTTCATCGACATCAAATACATTATCTTGTTGAACGTGTGTGGGAACATCCTCAACATCTTGTAATAACCTATCGTTTAATGGATTTTCCTTTAATAATTTAATAAAGTTTTCTTTTGATAAGTTTTCACTGAATAGGGGAAATGATTTATCCTGTATATCTACATAAGCATCATTGATAGAAATGACTTCGTATTCATCTACACCTTTATATACAATACTTCCTATTTCATATACATACGCTTTATGAGTAGGCGTACTTTCTTTTATATCTATACTTTCTCGTTCTTGTTGCAACTCATCATTAATTTGTTTTTGAAGAAAATTAGCATACTCCTTTTTTTCGGAAGGATTAAGGTAGTAATCAAGTGCAATTAGTTGTTG
>JAVWJF010000052.1:0-7824 GCA_036639195.1 Longicatena sp. | reverse complement strand
TAGAAATCCTTTCATCATTTTTCATTTTTAATTGTTTCAAGTAAATTAATATAATCTCTCATTCCTTTGTAGTAACAAAACTGCATTTCTAAAGTAGAGAATGAAATGTTAATTGCAAGAAGTTATCTTAATCCCTCTGAATCTTCCTCTGTAAAACTTGTTGCTTTTTCATCAACAACAAATCTTTTAATATGAGGATAATGTTCAAATAATTTTTTCTTTTTGCATTCTTTTATAGGCATCGCTTTCTTTAAGCCTAATCAAATCTTCATCTACTATTTCAAAAAAATAATCATCAATTAATTCAACTAGACCATTTGCTTTAACCATCATATACTACACTCCCTTCTAAAAAAGAGTATATATAATTATCGATAATTACAAATGTGTGGATATGATAGTAAAGAAAGTAACTCATATTAGGTTAATGAACTGCATGATAAACTAAAATTTGCTTTGTCCATGTGATGCTTAATCTGCTTCTTCTTCAAGCGCTTCAATCAAAAAACTTACTGGTCTAAACCCGTCATTACAAGATATCATTGCTGCTCTTGAATTTTGCATCCAGTTTCCATATATATTCGTTCCCCCATGAGATAGTGTCATAACAAATTGCGAAATGCTATCCCAGGCACTATCACACATATCTACTGGTTTTTTCCAACCATTAGACATAAATATTTGTCCTTCCTTCATATCACAAGCATGAAGCATTGGCTTTTCATATTTTTCCATTAAATCTTTATAACATGCTACTTTCATAACTGTTATCTTACACTTTTTCATAAATGATGCTCCTTTACAAACCTCTAATTTATAGGAATATTATACCTTATTTTAAAAGAAAATGATAAACACTTTATGTTTTTCATATAATTTTATACTTAAGAAATTTCACCAATTAAAAGAATTACTGATAGGATTAATAGTTCTTTACCGTTCTATGTCATTTGTCTTTTGACGTGTTGAATCATAGGTATCTACTATATCTACTTCAAACAAATCAGTATCTTCCTTATCGTTCAAATCAAGTACTTTATTAAGAATAGATAATTGTTTAGACTTTTCTATCAATAGCTCTTCTTTATCAAATGGCTTACTTACTTCCTCTTTCGCATATTCTAATTGCTGCATGTTTTCTTTAAGCAGTTCCTTTTCAGTAACTAATTTCTTACTCAGTGATTCAATTTGATTATCTAGTCTTGTAATATTTCCATAGACATCATTTCCAAGTTCAACTGGGTATGTTAACTTTCCTTTTAAATCTATAATATGGGAGTTGTAAAATGCTTCATACTTCAATTCCATTTGAAATCCTCGATATGTTCCTATTTGAATCGGATCAAAAGTTTTACATTCCTTGCAAGCTAATAATAACGCATTACCTGCTTGTTCTTTATCGAAATATGTTTTATCAAATAAGACCATGGAAGTAAATTCAGATGCAGGTACAATAAGTTTTATATCTTCTTCTAATCCTTTGATTCTTTCTTTTATTGACTTGATTTTCATAGGATAATACTTCATTATTTTATCTTCTAATTCATACTTTTCTGATAAATAATTTGCTTTCGCCAGTTTTAATTTGTTCACTTCTATATCTAAATCCATTTTTTCTTTTACTTTTGGATTACCACTTGCTAATGCTTTGATTTCTGCATAACTTAATGCTGAATCGTCAATATCATCTGCTGAACGTAGAGGGGTTTTTGAGGTCATGATTTGCCCAATGAACTTTTGTTTATTCTCTACAAGTTGATACAAGTATGCATCAAAAGTGCCTTCTGTTACATAACGATATATATGCACATCGCTATTTGTATTCCCTTGACGTACAATACGCCCAGAACGTTGTTCTAAGTCACTTGGACGCCATGGACAATCTAAATCATGACTTGCATATAAAAGGTCTTGTACGTTCGTTCCTGCCCCCATCTTCTGTGTGGAACCTAATAGTACTCTTGTTTTACCTGATCTAACTTTCGCAAATAATTCTTTCTTTTGAAAGTCTGAATTAGCATTATGGACGAATGCAATCTCATCTTCAGGAATACCTAATTCAAGTAGTTTATCTTTAATTTCATAATAGACATTGAAAACATCAGATTTAGGTGTGGACATATCGCAGAAAACTAATTGTGTTGCTTTTATATCATTTGTTGATTTCCATATATCAAATACGTTGTTAATGCAGGCTTCAACTTTGCTTTCCTTAAATGCTGGCAAAGAAGCATTCATTAATCTTTGATCTAATGCAACCTTTCTTCCATCATTGGTAATTTTGAGCATATTATCTTCTGTTGGATCGACTTCTTTGTTTCTAATTTTTTCAGCACGTTCTCCTAAACTCTTTACGATTTCAATTTGTATCTCACTAGGCTTAACGGATATATTATGATAATGAGGAGTAGGGGTCGGTAGTGATAACATATCTGCTGTTTTAATATCTGCAACTTCCTTGAACATAGACATTAACTCAGGTAAATTATAAAACCTTGCAAAACGTGTTTTCATTCGATAACCTGACCCATCAGGCGATAATTCCACTGCACTTACTGTTTCTCCAAAAGTAGATGCCCAACTATCAAAATGCTCAAGCTTATGCTTTACCAACGTATCATATTGTAAATAACGTTGCATAGTATACATTTCTGTCATGGAGTTTGAAATAGGCGTACCAGTCGCAAAGGTAACACCTTTACCATTTGTAATTTCATCCAGATATCTACATTTCATAAACATATCACTCGACTTTTGAGCTTCACTTGCATTGATACCTGCTACATTGTTCATTTTTGTATATAGAAATAAATTCTTATAGAAATGAGCTTCATCTACAAACAAGTAGTCTACACCTAGTTGTTCAAAGGTAATAATATCATCTTTACGGCTATCATCATTCAGTTTTTCTAAACGATTCTTCAATCCCTTCTTTGTTTTTTCCATTTGTTTAATTGAGAACTTTTCTCCACGACTTCTTTTTAAGTCATCTATACCCATTGTAATAGATTCTATTTCTTCCATTATTAATTGCTTTTGTCTTTCTACGGACATCGGTATTTTTTCAAATTGAGAATGACCAATAATAATGGCATCATATTCTCCAGTGGCAATACGTGATACAAAACGTTGACGTTTGCTTTTTTCAAAATCACGTTTTGTTGTTACAAGGATATTTGCAGAGGGATAGAGTTGTAAGAACTCAGCACCCCATTGTTCGACTAAGTGATTAGGCACTACAAACATTGCTTTTTGAATTAATCCAATACGTTTTAATTCCATACATCCAGCAGTCATTTCAAACGTCTTACCTGCACCAACAACATGGGCTAGTAATACATTGTGTCCATATAAGATATGTGCAATAGCATCTTTTTGGTGTTTTCTTAAATTTATTTCAGGATTCATATTGGGAAAAGATAAATGATCTCCGTTGTATTCTCTTGGTCGAATACTATTAAACGTTTCATTATACAATTTTACGAGTGTCTCTCTGCGTTCATAGTCTTTCCACACCCAATCCTTAAATGCTTCTTTAATAGAATCCTGTTTTTGTTGTGCCAACATCGTTTCTTTTTTATTTAAGACTGCTTTCTTTTTACCTTCATCATCATATTCATAATCAAAGATTTTTGAAGATTTCAAATTCAAACAATCTTCAATCAAGCGATACGCAATCGCACGATGAGTTCCAAATGTTTTTGTTGCTTTAATATTAGAATTATCAAAATTCTTGTTTTTGATGTTCCACGAACCAGTATGACTTGAATAAGAGATATCTATATAAGATTGATTAAAAGAGGATGTGCTTAATAATTCAAACATAAACTGTTCGTACATTTGAACTGGTATCCATGTTGCACCTATCCTAACTTCAATCTCACTAGCTGATAAATCTTTAGGCAGTGCTTTTTGCAGCGCTTCAACGTGTCCTTGATATTGTGGATCAATTGTTGCTGCCATTCTCGCAGTATCTAACTTTTCTCGAATGTTTCCACTTAAATATTCATCTGCACTAACATACACATCTTTTGTACTTTCATCTAGTACATTAGGAATTTTAAATATAACGTCTTTTAATTCACTTACAACATTATCTTCTGTTAAACCAGTGAGGCTAGCCATGTAAGCAATATCTACATTACCTTTTTCGGATAGGGATATCATCAAAGCTTCGCTTGTTGTATCTACATGCATGATATCCTTTTTCTTTCGGATAGTGCGTTTTGTAAACATATCCGCTTTGCTTTTAAAAGTGCCATCTTCATTTAAGTTTTCTAATGAAGAAAGCAAGTAATAAGAACTATCATCTCTAAATGCTAGCGAATTACCTCGACCGTTAATAAGCCCATATTTCATGGTGAAGTTATCATAAAGTGTATTTAGTTCTTTTTGCTTATTTGTAATGTACTCCTCAGGATAATCATTGCTCTGATACTCAATCAATTCACGTGTACAATCACGAATACCGATCATTCCAATAATTCGATTACGTAAAGTTTCTGAAGTATCTATCTTATTCATAACACTGTTTTCACGATAATAGATATCACCTTCGACAATCGTAAAACTAAAATTTCTTACCGTTGGATCAGCAGGAATAGAGATTGTTTCTTCCTCTTCCTCTAATGAATCCTCAAGTATATATTCATCTATTTGTGCATGAATATTCATAATCGCATCCTGTAATGATTCTTTAAGAGATACATCTTGAAAGGGTATTACTGTCAAGTCATCACGACCATACATTGCTTTTGTCTTTTCAATCGTTCCTAGTACCATATCAGGATTGTTAATGAAATAGGAGTTCATTCCTAAGTCATCAATGACATGCTCTGTATAAAGCCACTCATTATCTATTACAAGAGGGCGTTCACGTTTTTGAAGGAAGATAATATCACTCACTGCTTTTGTTCCAGCACTCTCTTTAAAAGCAGTGTTAGGGAGACGTATTGCACCAACAAACTCTGCACGTTCATTGATATATTTACGTATTGAACTATTGGCTTTATCCATTGTATACCTTGAAGTAATGAATGCGATAATTCCATTTGGTCGAACCTTATCAATGGTTTTTGCAAAGAAATAATCATGAATACTAAAATTGTGCTTATCATACTTCTGATCACGTACCTTAAACTGACCAAAAGGTACATTACCAATGGCTACATCAAAGAAGGAATCTGGAAGGTTGATATCTTCATATCCACCAATACTAATATTGGCATTTTGATATAACTGCTTTGCAATTCTTCCTGAAATGGAATCAAGCTCTACACCATATAATTTTGATGCATTTAAACTGCTTGGAAGTGTACCAAAAAAATTACCAGTACCACATGCGGGTTCTAAAATGTTTCCATATCTAAAGCCCATGTTTTCTATCACTTGATAGATAGAGTTAATAATCATAGGGGAAGTATAAAATGCTGAAAGTGTAGATTCTCTTGCACTTCGGTATTCTTCCTCACTTAATAATGACTTCAATTCATGATATTCTTTTGACCATGATGGTTTAGTTTCATCAAACACATCGGCAAGACCTCCCCAACCAACATATTGTGATAATATTTCTTGTTCCTCGAAACTTGCTGATTTATTTATTTTTTCCAAAGAAAATAGCAACCTAATGGCTGCTACATTATTACTATATCTTTCTTTGGGTGTTCCTACTCCTAATTGTTCATCAAGAATACGATAATTAATTTTTTCTTTTGGTTTAGGAATATTGATTTTATCAATCTCTGAACCATATCGTTTTGCTATATCTATAAAATGCTTTAGCACATCATCAGCAATAACATTCGATGTTCCATCGTCTTCATAGATAATGGCTTCATTTAACATGAAATCATATAAATCTTTTCCTCGCCAACGATTACCCATATCATCATGAACCACTATTTCATTCTTTTTATCACTCCATTCTGCATACATATCATTCATCTTTAATTTTTCTGTTATGGTATCAAAGGTATTAAGTTCATCAATAATTTGTTTTTCTTTATCATTTGGTAATGACGAGAACTCGTCCTCTATTTTTGTATTGTCTTGATATGATTTATCATGTGCTTCTGATATATCTTCTTTGATAGGTAAATATTTTTCTTCTACCTCTTGCGATAATTTTTCATTTAGAGGATTTTCCTTTAATAGAATATCAAGTTCTTCTATAGATAGTGTTTCACTAAATAAGGGGAATGATTTATCTTGTATATCTACATAGGAATCATTGATAGCAATGATTTCGTATTCATCTAAACCTTTATATACAATACTTCCTATTTCATATACATACTCTTTATGAGTAGGTGCACTTTCTTTTATATCTATACTTTCTCTTTCCTGTTGCAACTCGTCATTGATTTGTTTTTGAAGAAAATTAGCATACTCCTTTTTTTCGGAAGGATTAAGGTAGTAATCAAGTGCAATTAGTTGTTGTATCCTTTTGGCAACATCCTTCCATTTGATAGTGATTTTAACATCAGGATTAGAAAGATTTCCTTTTGTTAATGTGATGCCTTTAGAATCATGCCATTCATCCATATGAGCACCATCAATAATTGGATACGAACCTCCTGTACCATATTCATTTTTTAAAAACTTTGCATTATTTTCTAATGAACTTTGTAATTGAAATTGTTGATAAACTCTTAATTTACTTTGAGAAACATTATTCCCTATAGTTAGAATTCGGTCAATTTCTTCCTGTGAGAAATACTTGTTATTGTTAAAATCTTCAATGCTTTTATAAATAGCACTCTTTTGTTCTTCGATAGTTGGTACTTGCACTTTTGTATCATAGTAACGAGCAAGCACTAATCCATCAATCAATCGTGCAATTCTCCACCATTCATACAATTGCTCTTGTTCTTTACTTTGATAAGTTCCATAGTAAAATAACAAGCCTTTATCTTGTTTTGCATATCCTATTTGTACACCATGCTCGCTAAAATCTACAGGAATGTCATTGTATAACACTTTTACAAATCTTTGTTGATCTTCTTCGTTATGTCTTTCTTTAAAGAATTTGATTACTTCAGGGCTACTTTGATTAATGAAACTATGATTTGTTAGAATAGCACGTTCAGTAGCATGATTCATTACTTCACGTTGATATTCTAATTGTATATCGAACATTCTCGTAAATTGATCTACAATATATTCATCCTTTTCAATCAAGTCTGCTACAACACCTTGAAGATAGTGAAAAGAAAAAAATGATTTTGTTAATGGCTTTAAATATGTCCCATGCCACACATTTAACCCTGCACCTTGTGGTGGGCGTCCTATACTTTGATTAAAATCGTCATCATTTTTTTTATACCCCACATGAGTATAATCGTTTATTTTAGGATTTCTAAATGTTTCAACGAGTGTCTCATCATAACAAGTTTCAAGATATTCTGCTCTTTCATTCTCATCTGTATGCTCATGAAAATACTTCGTGATTTCTTCTTTAGAATGTTTCAATGCCACATCTTCACGTAAAAGTGGGGCAAGGTCTTGCAAATTAAAAGGTGGTATCTCTGGCTTAATATCTGCCTCTGCACCACCTAAATCAAAATTTAATTGTACACGATCTCCTTGAGTATCATTTCTTCGATTGTATTCTTCAAGTTGTTCATGTGTTGAACCCACTGCATTTGATGTGTCTCTTTGTTCGGTGCTGGATTCTTCTGTAACATCATATCCATCATTGTTTCCATTCTCGTTTGAGCTTGTTCCTCTATCATCTGTAAGTGCTCGTTCAACTTGTTCGTTGCTCTCAGTTTGAAGAATAGTCCTTGTTGATGGTTCTTTAGGTAACTCTTCCTCATCATT
>JAVWJF010000051.1:0-11573 GCA_036639195.1 Longicatena sp. | reverse complement strand
ATACCTCTCTACCTTATATACGAGACACCATTACAAAACATTGCATTAGATTTAGAATATTTTTATTTATATTACAAAAAAAAAAGCGAACCTTTCGGAACGCCTATGCTAGATGATAATATGCTAACATTTCTTTGATTTTTACATCATCTTCTTTTGTACATTCACGTACGGGTTTTCTTGCAGGTCCTACTTCCGCGATACCAGCTAATTCTACTGCACGTTTCATAACACTTGGTACAGTTCCAAGTGGAAGAACACCGCGAATGACATCGATATCTTTTTGTAGTTTTTCTGCAGTTTGTGTATCACCTGTATGTAGTGCGTTATCTAATCCTACCACAACATCTGTAATGGCATTACTTGTTCCCGCCACTGCACCAGTTGCGCCAAGGGCATACCCAAAGCTAATTTTAGAATCAGAACCAATCAATACTGAGAAATCTTTTTTCTTACTGATTGCACAATATGCTTTTAGGTTATCTTCATTTCCACTACTATCTTTGATTCCTTTGATATTTTCAATATCTGCTAAACGCTCAGCTATTTCTGGGGTAATGTTACATCCAGTTGCTTTTGGAATATTATATAGGATAATAGGTAGATTAACGTGTTCTGCAACTTCTTTAAAGTGTTCGTAAATTTCTTCATCTTTTGGTTTTAAGAAATATGGAGTAATGATACTTAATGCATCTACACCTATCACTTCCATCTCTTTTGATAGAGCGATGGTTTCTGCTGTTGAACAACATCCAGTTCCCGCAAATACTGGAACACGTTTGTTTACCATGCGAACGACTTCTTTCGCAAAATCTACTTTTTCCTGATAGCTCATTACATGAAATTCTCCATTACTTCCAAGAATGAAAATACCTTTTACACCTTTTTCAATCAAGTGATTGATCAATTTTTCAGTTGCTTCATAATTTATACTTTGCTGATCATCACGATGAAATGGAGTGACAATCGGGGTAATAATTCCTTCAAACATAACAGTTTCCTCTTTTCTTATTTTTTAAATATAGAATAATCTTTGTTATCGAATGGGGCTGTTTGAAAAAACAGTTTGATTCCCTGTTCTTGTATATATCGAATATATCGAATCTCTTCTTCATTAAAATAATCTGACAAACTTTTCATCATCATACGACTTGCTGGATATGGCAGCTGTAGTTCGTTTGTACGAAAGCCTGCTTTTACTGCTTCATAAGCGACATTTAAATTAGAGAAGATAACCATCGCCTTAATGTGACGATCCCCTTTTATAAACTCTAAAAATTGTTCGACTGAGAAAATCTTTACGCGCATTGTTTTCGGCAAACAAAGCTGCATTACATCCGCTAGAAATGGATCATTTACATAATCAGGGTCCACGATTAAAACATTGTCCGCATCTATGAACTGATTCCAATTTAATGCCACTGTCGCATGTAATAATCGTTTATCTATTCTGGCAAGTTTTATTGTTATGCTCATGCTTCATCACCTACCTGTACTTGTTTCTGATGTTCCCCTAACGCATTGGCAATTAACGTCAGAAGAACTTTTCCTTGAAAGCTTCCTCTCACATCGATTTGAAATATCTCTTCATATTTCTTAAGCTTATAGATTAGTGTATTCTTATGTAAGAATAAATCATCTGCCGCCTGTGTTAGATTGAAATCATTGATATAAAGCTTATCGCTAATTTCAATCAATTCATTTACATCGACGTTTTTTCCCATATCCTGATAAACATCATAAATTTCTCGAATATCATGTACCAGTATCTTAGACATAAAGTATTCATATAAGTAATCTGTAAAGAATACTGGGACATTCTTTTCATAGTTTGCTTGTGAGCGAAGCCACAAACAATTTTGATAACTGACAGCGTATTGTCGTATCTTTTTTTGTATGGATCCTACAAAGAAGTAACAGTCTTGCATATCCCATTCCTGCAAACTTCTTACGTACTCTCTGATAAAGGGTTTATATTCACCAGTTGTTTTAAATGCTTCTGGTAAATCTTTAAAAATTAAAAGTGATTTACTATTAAGTAAAGAATAGATAATTTCTTTACTATCAGGTTTCATCTTGAGCCTCATCACATCTTTCAAAATAAAACCATCATTCTTTATAACATAAATAGCAACTCTTGGTTTATTGGCATCTATTTCTAATTCATCCAATAAGGATAAAACATGATTTCGATCAAAGTTCTCGCTATTTAATATGTATTTTACTAATTCGTCATCTTTTGTGACTTTTTGATTCAATGTCGTTTGGTTAATTTCATACATCAAACGTACATATAAGGACTCATTTAATAGTTTAGATACCATACCTAAGTTTTCATCTTGACCAGAAACCCACAAGTATCCAAATTCTTGTCCTTTTACAGTAATCTCATAAAACATATTGTGTACATCTGGATAGTGTACATCGACATGTCTTCCGATTTCTGCCTTATTACTACAAAGCGTTACTACCATTTTATCATTGATAAGTCCAATGGTATAGCGATTATTCTCTTGTACAACGTTTATAAACTCTTCAAACACTTCACCTATCAGCATAAATTACTCCTTTCTGAAAACAGACAATGGTTCCTCTACATGTCCATTCCAAATTATGCTTCTGGTGACACACAACGTTTGTTGTGTCCCCGCGTCACGCTTACATAGAAATTATAATTCATGGCATGAATGTTTGTCTAGCACACGTTATCCTTCCAGTTGTTTATTTGTATGAACACAGCTTTCTTTATGGGTTTGCATACTCTCTTCAATGATTTTTTCTATCGTTACATCCGCCTCATCCATATTGGCAAGTTTTAAATATAAATCAATCAAGATTGGTAAATTCAAACCTGTTAATACTTGGTAATGATATTTTTTACTCATCACCGTAAATACATTGCAAGGAGTTCCTCCGTACAAGTCTACTAGTACAATGGTAAGTCCTTCTTTCTTTGCCATGGTTTCATCAACCAATTTCATATAATCTTCAAATGAATATTCTGGTAAAAGAGAACAACACTCTACATTTTCTAACGCTCCCGCAATCATACGTGCAGAGTTTACGAGTTCTTCTCCAAATCTTCCATGTGTACCAATTACAATATTAAAGTTTTCCATAATGTCTCCTATTTTTGTAGTTCACGTTTACTTTGACCCAAGCTTCCACCTGGATGCCATTTTACGTACTGATCTAAATTTAATCCTTTTTCTTCCTGCAATACTACGCTTAAGCATTGTAAGATGATAATCTCTGCTAGGATGGATGCTCTTGGAGGTTTGTTTAAGTGATCTCCTTCTTTATCTACATGTGCACATAAACATACTTCACTTGCTTTTGCGAGTGTAGATTGTTTATTCCCTGTACAACTAATGATATGAGCTCCATTCTTGATGAGGGTGTTTACAGTTGCCTCTAACTCTACTGTTTCCCCACTATTACTAATCGCAATTACAACATCTCCTGGCTTTACTTGACCACTAGAACCATGTACTGCTTCTGTTCCATGTAGTTCATAAGCACTTGTACCTGTAGAGGATAGTAAAGATGCGACATAACCTGCAACATGTCCTGGTTTTCCTATCCCTGTTACATGTACACGGCCACCTTTTTGTTCACTATCGATAATAATCTTCGCTGCTTTCTGCACACTTTCAATGTCCAATGACGCAATACTTTTCCCTAGTTCATGTTCCATTGTTTGCAGATAGTCTTTTATACATTCTACCATATGTTCACCTCTAACCTAATAGTTGTTCCAAAATAATTTGTGTTGACATTTCACATGTACGCATTTCTGATTCAGCACTTCTTGCGGCAGTGTGTGGTGTTAATAAGAAATTATCTAACGCTACTAATTTATCATCTGCTGCAGGTGGTTCACTGCTATAAACATCAAAGCATGCACTACGTATTTCTTTCTTCACAAGAGCTTCATATAAGGCTTCTTCATCTACGATTCCACCGCGTGCTGCATTTAGAATACATGCTTCTTTTTTCATCTTCTTAAATTCATTAGTCGATAACATATTACGTGTTGAATCAAGTAATGGAACATGTAATGAAATATAATCACAAGTCGTAATAATTTCTTCTAAATCACATACCTTTACATTGTGTTTTTTTGCTTCTTCTGCTGGTATTTCAAATGCATCATAAGCAACGACTTCCATTCCTAATCCATTCGCAAAATCACTAAGATACTTACCAATCATTCCAAATCCAATAATCCCTAATTTCTTACCATTGATTTCTCTTCCTGTTGGCTTGTTCCATTTGTGATCTTTCACATCCCTGATGGATGTGTATAAGTTTTTAGCTTCCGCAAACATCATCGCAACCACATGTTCTGCTACAGATTTTGAATTAGAACCAACACAACGTCCTACAAAGATACCTCTTTCTTTTGCATACTCTAAATCGATGTTATCTGTACCTACACCAAATTTACATACTGCTTTTAGATTTGGACATCCTTCCATCATGTCCTTATCCATGTTATCTACACCTACAATAATTGCATCCACATCTTTGGCCAATTCTTTAAATTCTTCATGTGTATATGCAATTCCTGTTGCATTGTAATGTACATCCAATCCTTTTGACTTCATCAAGTCTACTTGATCAAGTCCAACGTTGGCAAACCCACGAGGGGTAATCAATACTTTCATCGTTTCATTTCCTTTCGCTTTTTAAAATAGACCCAAAGTATATACAATGGGTCTTTCGTTTCTTATATAACTTTGAAGAAAGTTAATACGATCGCAATGATCATTGTGTAAATCATCAAACGAATGTATTTAGGTCCTCTCTTCGTAATGTATAAGTACATTCCCATTACAACTACGAATGGAAGCATGTTTGGTAAGATACCATTTAATATCTCTTGTAATTTCACAACGGTATTTCCACTTGTAAATTCAATGATTGTTTGTACTTTTATGTAAGATGCACTTAAACATCCAATCATAAATAGACCTACAATACTTGCGATATCAATGACTTTCTTAATAGCACCAGAGTGTAAAATTTCAAGTACAGAGTTCTTTCCTAAAGAATATCCTTTATTGAATAAGAACCAAGACCATCCAAAAGACCAAGCCATATAGATTAAACCAGGAATGAATGCCGCAATGACACTTCCTTCCAATGCCATTGGAACAAAGATAGCAAGTGGAATTGTTGCGACAATCCCTTGGTCAACACTATCCCCAATACCAGCTAATGGTCCCATTAAACCTAATTTTAAAGACTGAATAACTTCTGGAGAAATATCTTCATGTCCTAATGCACGTTGTTCTTCTAGAGAAATGGTAATCCCATGAATTACACTTCCCCAGTCACAGTTTGTATTAAACATAGAATGATGACGAGTCATTGCATTCTGTAATTCTTCTGGATCATTTTTATAAAGCTTACGTAGGATTTTGTTCATAGAATAACCAAATGCCAATGCTTGCATACGGTCAAAACTTACTGGAACCTCTACTGCTAGAGTCCATTTCCACCATGATTTTAATAAATCACTTTTCGTAATAATTGTTTTCTTTTCTTCAACTGCATCATTTACAGTATTGTTTACGACTTCACTCATGCGATTTCCTCCTCATCATTCTGTTTGAATAAGGACACGATCATCGCAAGACATAATGCAATGACAGCACCTGTTAACATTGAGAATCCCATTACTGAGTATAGGAAGAATCCTAATACAAAGAATGGCAAGTATTTCTTTTTTCCCATAACTACTAATGTTAAGGCAAACCCTAATCCTGGAAGCATATTACCAGCATTTGTTAAACCATTCATTGCCCAAGTTGGAATTACGTTGATAAAGGTTTGCACAACGCTTGAACCAAATAATGTAGCGATGAATACTGGTGTGAAATATAAGACACCATTTGTTAACCAAGGTAATACAAATGAGAATAGTGATAATTTATCGTACTGTTGTGTAGCCACGTAGTTATCTGCTTTTGTATTGTAGAATGAATTGATGGTACGACGAACGTTGTTGATCAATACGCCTAATACACCAAATGGAACTGCCAAGGCAACCGCTGCACCTGGATCTAAATTATTCATGATTGCTGCTGGAATCGCGATACATGTCGCAAGACCTTGATCACTTGGAATATTTCCACCTGCTTCGATACCGCCCATATACATTAACTGAATAGTTGCACCATATAACAATCCTGTTTGAACATCCCCAAATACTAACCCAATGAATACCCCAAGTACGACTGGTTTACGGAAGGCAAATGAGAAGAAGTAACTTGCTCGTCCCATTGAAATCCAGTAAATGAGTCCTACTAATATTGATTGAATAACCATTTCTAATCCTCCTCTTATAATTTAGCTACTGCTTTTTGTAATGTTTCTGATGGATAATCCGGAGTAGTTTGGAAGTAGATTTCAATTCCCTTAGCTTCTAATCCCAACAATACATCCGCATCTGCACGATCTAGTGTAATCGCATTGTTTACAGCTTTTCTTCCTGGTCCTCCACCAAGTCCACCAATTTGAACCTTATCTAGTTTAAGTCCAGCTTCTACCGCATTGTTTAGTTCATTAACTCCCTTGAACAATACCATAACGCGATTTTTATCAAACGCACCTTCTTGTTGTAGTTTGACTGCTTGTTCTACTGCAACGATTGTAATTTTCACTCCTTTTGGAGCGGCCATCTTAAATACCTCTTGCATAAACATATCGTTACTTAATGCTGTGTCAATTGTGACAATTTCATTGATTTGACATTGTGTGAGCCATCTTGTGATGACCTGTCCGTGAATGAGTCGAAAGTCAACTCTTGTTAGTTCTATTCCCATGTTGAATACCTCCTTACACCTAATATGATACTGTAATCGCTTTCAACTGACTATGTTCAAACAGACTAAAAAGATAGACTTGTTTTTGTTCAAGTGCACAAAGAACAAAATCCATCTACCTTATTTCTTTCTATATATTTATATATACGCGATAACTAAAGGCTTTTTATACATTTTATGGAAATTGTACAAACGAAAAAGATTTGTGTATTTGACCAAAGAACACCCTAAACTTTCGTTCATACGTCAATTGAAAAGTATCGCTTCCACTCGTATGATTAAAGCATAGGAGGATTTACATTATGAATATGAAAAAAATGAACATCACAAAACAGATGGTAGCATCTGGTGCCCTTGCAATCGTAAGAGCGGAAACAATAGAACGCGCATGTGAAATCGCACAAGGATGTATCGATGGTGGAGTTCCCGTTATGGAAATGAGCTATACTTTAAATAATGCAGGGGATATCATTCAAGGATTAACACAACGTTTCAAAGACAAATTATGTGTAGGAGCTGGGACTGTTTTAGATAGTGAAACAGCACGCCATGCCATATTACATGGTGCACAATTTATCATCGCTCCAAACTATGATGAAGGAGTCGCAAAGATGTGCAATCGATATCAAATTCCTTATGCACCTGGATGTACTTCTTTGAGTGAATGCATTGATGCATTAAGTAGTGGAGCAGCCTTCGTAAAAGCATTCCCTATCTCTGATTTCTATGGTCCAAAATTGGTGAAAGTATTCAAAACACCGATTCCAGATATGCCAATTCTTGCGAGTGGTGGAATCACGTTAGATAACCTTACTACATGGTTGGAAAATGGTGTAGATCTTTGTGGTTTTGGTGGTTTATTAACCAAAGGAACAAGCGAAGAAATCGCTGCTAACGCAAAAAAAATTCACGATATTATTCAAGCATATCGAACAAAGTAAAAGAACGATGACAGCACTAAGCCGTCATCGTTTTTATCTATTTAGTAAAATGTTCTAACAACATTTTTTCAGCTTCTACACTCCACAAACCTTTGTTCTTTTTACAAACTGCATCAAGTTCTTTAAAGAATGGATCACGTTCTCCCATTTTTCCAAAATCATCAATCGCAGTCATTGGCATTTCAATGTGTGTATATACAAGTTTTTTACCACCAGGTACATCAGGTAAGTTCTTTGTAGTCTCTACTACAGAATCCAAACCACCAATATGGGTAATCATAACAGCTGATTGAATCATACCCTTAGCTTCTTTTTCAATCGCTTCTTTCATATCATCGATTGTTCCACCTGTAGAACCAATCACTTTACTTCTTGAATAGTGTGAGTCGTATAAGTTGATCATGGCAGAGAATTTTGGATCAGTAGGACCTGCAAATAAGTTCATACATCCATCGTATGCCATCAATTTATTTCCCATTTCACATACCGCTACATTTGGAATATATACAAATACATCATCGTATCCTTTTCCATCTGTAATTGCCATTAATTCTTCCACTGGATCTTTCATATTTGCAGTATTCACATACAGTAATTCTACTCCATGTGCACGTGCTTCTTCTTCAGAAATCACTTCGCGAGCTCTTTCAATACGAGCATCATTTACTTCTGTAACCACGATACGTTTAGGTTTATTTTCATACGTTAATCCATAACTGATTGCCCCTAATCCCATTGGTCCACATCCACCAAGAATGATGATATTACCATCCGTTTTTGTCCCCATGATGTGTTGGTATTCACCAGGTACGGTATGATAATTGGTATGATATCCACCAATTACACAACTCACTGGTTCTGCCACACTACTTGCGAAATATCCTTCTCCATCAAATGTCCATAAACATCCTGCCTCAATGATATCATTTGGAAATATACAATACGTTGTATCTCCACCACACCACTGATAACTATATCCTGGAGATTCCATTTGTCCTGGTATGGCTGGTTGTTGCGCAAACTTTTGTCCTACTTTGAATTGATGTTGCCATTTTTTTCCTACTTCAACGATATCTCCTGCAAATTCATGTCCAATAATGATTGGGTTATCATAGACATCGTTTGGAACACGTTTATGGTTCGCACCTTGTTTTACCGTTTTCCAAGTTGACATACAAATACTATCAGAAACAACTTTTACAAGTATTTCATCATCTTTAATCTGTGGTAATTCAAATTCATCTAAACGAATATCATCTACTCCATATAATCGAACTGCCTTTGTTTTCATATCCTAGTCCTCTACTTTCGTAATTTGTACTTGTTTCATTAAATTTTCTACAACTTCTTTACTTGCTGGATTGGTTCCTTCTGTCATAACTGCACCTGCACTTGTCGCAACCGCAAGACGAATCAAATCTTCTAGTGCATATCCTTGTTCACTTGCATATGCAATCGCCGCAACCATCGCATCCCCTGCGCCTACTGAAGAATGTGCTTGAATGCTTAATGCATTTGCTTGATACACCCCATCTTTACTAAGGAAGATACTTCCTTCTCCTCCCATAGATACTACAACGAGTTTGGTTTCTTCATTTAATAAACCCTTTGCTTTTTGAATAATATCTTGATTGGTAAAGTCTTTACCCATTCCAAAATGAAGTGCTAATTCATATTTGTTCGGTTTTATAATCATCGGATGTGCTTGAATGCCTTCCTTAAACAATTCTCCATCCGCATCCAATATAACACTCGCTTTTTTTTCTTTAATCTTGTAAATCATATCTCGATAGATGCTTTTTTCAACACCTGGTGAAACGTTCCCTGATAAAACAACCAACGTAGTTTCATCGCATAGTGATAAAATCTTATCCATCAATGCTTGTATTTGTTCTCCTTGTATATAAGGTCCCGCTTCATTTAATTCTGTTAATTCACGTTGATCATCCAAGACTTTTAAATTCGTTCTTGTGGCACCTTCCACCCATACAAAGTCGCTTTCAATTTGCATATCCTGTAAGGTACTTTGAATATATTCTCCACTATTTCCTGCTAGAAAGCCTGTACATAACGTCTTACCACCCAATGCTTGAATGGTCTTAGAAACATTAACACCTTTTCCACCCGCATCCATTCGTACATTACATAAACGATTCAATCCACCCACATGTAAGGTATCTACTTCGGCTGTTTTATCGATTGCTGGATTAAACGTTACCGTAATAATCATGCGCCATCACCTCTTGTTAAGATATCATAGATTGTATTGACATCCCCAGCTACAACTTTTTCCACTTCTTCCATATCTCCAAGTTTATCCGCTATGTTAGAAAGGATTTCCATATGTTCATCATTATTCGCAGCGATTCCGATCACAACACGAACAGTTCCTTCTGCCCATTTGATTCCTTCTGGATAAATCATTACTGCAATACCAGTCTTTTTCACACAGTCTTTTACTTCATATTCACCATGCGGAATCGCAATATCATTGCCAATATACACAGTTAAATCATGATCACGATTTAACATACCTTGGATATACCCTTCACTCACATAACCTGCTTTTACCAATACGTTTCCCATTGCCACAATGGCTTCATCACTATTTTCAGCCTTGCAGTTTAATAAGATATTTTCTTTTTCTAAAATTTTATTTTTTTCTTTTTTCGTAAACAACATGATTTCCTTCACGATCCTTTCATAACTTGCCTCATCCATGAATCCATCCAATTCCATATAGATTACATTTGGATAGCGTTTTTTTATTTGTGATGCGAAATTGCTGTGGGATATAATCATATCCACATCCTTCGGGAGTTCTTCTATCGCACAATTTCTAATGCGTATATCACACCCTACTTTTTTTAACTTCTTTTGTAAAATACCTGCGCACATAGCGCTAGAACCCATTCCCGCATCACATACAAAATAGATGCTCATGGATGGAGTTTGTGTATCATGACGTTTCAGTTTCATAAAGTATCCTCCAAACATTCCATCAGATACTCTTTTAGAATAGAGCTGATTTCCATTAGGATTTCCTCTTGTTTTCTACCCAGCACTGCTTCATAGAAACTATCATGATCAATCAATCCTCTAGAAATAACGGATAATATTTTTTGTTGTTGTATATCTTTTTTCTTATTTGCCAACAACACCATGATAAACTTCATCTTTGAAAAGTCATCACTCGTAAATACTTCTTTATTTGGATAATAGAAATGTAAGGCGCTTTTTTCTACTCCATCACTTAACGTGTGGAATAGTGTAAATCCGAAATCTTCCATAACCACTTTCCCAAGTTTTTCTCGCTCTAAGATGTCCGTTTGTATTTGTTGTATCTGTTGTGTCTGTTCTCCATGATCCTTAGCAATCCTTAAAATCATTTCCTCATAAGAGATTGTTTCATCGATAGAAGAACACTGTGTATGCTTCATCAATTGTAAGATACCTTCACTTAAGTTCTTTATATAAGTAACTTGTTCTATGAAATTTGTATTACCACCCTCAAGTATAGGTTGTATTTCACTTTGTAATTGTTCAAATGCTTTCTTTAGACGTTGTACATCTTCACCATTTAATAGAGGAGATACACAATACACATCTACACTTGTATTTGTTAATGGAAATGTTGATACTAATAACTCACAGTCTTGGTATTGATTCTTTACAACTTCATCCATGGAGAGTACATGCATATGAATTCCTTTTGGGAATGCTTTTTGGATACGAGCAGATAACATTGCGGAAACACCAATTCCACTCGCGCACACAACACCAATTGTAATATCCCTTG
>JAVWJF010000050.1:0-11758 GCA_036639195.1 Longicatena sp. | reverse complement strand
CAAAGAAAATCCCAAACACAATTAAAATCACAAAGAAATCATTTACACCCGACAACTCTAAATATACCTCTTGAAGTTGTGGTGAAGACAGAAACAATAGGATGATTATCCAAATAAAGAACCCATGATAAAATGTCCTAAAATCAAAATACGTAAAAGATTTGAAGCATTCTTTTATGGATGTTTCCTTCATAAGAAATACTGGACGAAAGAAGTTCACTGGGAAAATCAATGTCCACACAAAGTAAATCAAAAGGCCCGCAAGGACTATCATCCATCCAATGAAACTCGCAATCGGTCCTGGTGTATCCTCTTCGTTTTTCTTTTTAGCATCTTCTTTCATTACTCGATGTACATTTTTCGCAATAATTCCATCATAAAAATAGGCATCTTTTGCGGTCCAATGACCATTTTGTTCTTCTTCAACACGAAAGGAAATATCTTCATATCGCAAGCGTTGTAGTAGCTTTTCTAAATAGGCAAAGTCTAATCGCATACCTTCCACAAAGGTATACACACTCTGATGTTTCAAGATTGCTTGTTCACATTTCTTTCTAGATAAACCATATTCCTCTAACACATCCAATGCTGTTTCATGATAGATAGGCGCATCTATATAAAGCCGCCTTTGAAGACATTTCGTGCCTTCACGAAGTCGTGCGTTATAAGGAGTATTTTCAATTTCGATAAATTCCTCACGACATTGAGAAATTAGTTTCGTAGCTAATAAATGTTGTCCTATGAGTGCAGAGATAAAAATCACAAGAAGTTCCATAAGTATCATGTTCGCATATCGTTCGATCTGAGGAATTGGCAACATTTTTATCCCAATCATCACTAGCATCAAAAGGATAAAACCAATCTTCACACTTCGTAAATTCTTCGTACGTTGATACACTTTATCTTTCAGTAATCTTCTGTTTTTCATATTCAAAAAGAAGAACACAAAGAAGACTGCACTTCCCATCATACAACAAGCACTTATACCAAAAGGTAGCGTTGTTGTTTCGTTGGAATTCGATGCGAGGATAAACAATGTTACCATACCCGCAATTGAAAAGATGGGAATCATCGCAAGATGATTGATATAGTACAAGATAGATTGTCTAAGGTACACAGAAATATATAACATAATAGCTAGACATACAAACCCAAGTGCACTTACTACATTAATGATTAATACAAGAATATCCCATATTGGCAAACGTATTACATCGACTCCCATATCCACCAATAAAAATGGATAAGCCAAGCCAAACATGGCAAATATTCCACAGACAAATAATAGGGCTATATTCACTTTTTTTGAGGAAAGTGTTTCAATCACATCCTCGATATATTGCTTTTGATTCTCATTCATACTACATGTCCCCTTTTGTAGAAGTATAACATGTTCCTTTTTCCCGTAGGAAAAACTCCCTAATTTCTCTACTATTTTTTATTTTAAATGTTTCTCCATCCACATCGTAATTTCTTCTAAACGTTTCACACGATGTCTTGGTTGACCACTTCTTGATAATTCATGATTCTCTTTTTTAAACATACAAAGCCTACTTTCAACACCATGGTTACGTAACGCCATATACATTTGTATTCCTTCTGTTAAAGGACAACGATAATCTTCATCACTATGAATGAATAAAGTAGGGGTTACACAATTTTTCGCATATTTTAATGGAGAGTGGCTCCATAATTTCTCATGATCAATTTGTGGGTCTGCTACCTGTTGATCTTTCGCAAAGAATTCTCCAATATCGGAAGTATTCGCAAAACTTATCCAGTTGGAAATCGAACGTTGAGAGGCAGCGGCTTTAAAACGATCGGTATGTGTGATGATCCAATTGGTCATAAATCCACCATAGCTTCCACCAGTCACGCCAACTCGATTTGCATCTATACATGGATATTTTTCTAAAACCACATCAGTAAATTTCATCAAATCATCATAATCAATTGTGCCATATTTCCCACGTATATCCGCAAATGTATTTCCTCTTCCATCTCCTCCTCTTGGATTCATAAAGAAAACAAAATACCCCATATTCGCCCACACTTGCATTTCATGATAATAGACTTCTCCATACACGGTTTTTGGTCCACCATGAATATCTAATATCGCTGGATAATGTTTACTAGGATCATAATCTCTTGGTTCTAACACCCAACCATATAAAGTCATATCCCCTTGTTGTATGGAACAAGGAACACATTCTCTAACATCTTTTCTTTGTAGATACGCATCATGTTCATGCGTACACTGTGTACATGATTTATTTTCTAAATCGTAACGATATAGTTCTTGTAGTTTATTTGGTTTCATACCAACAAACACCAGCGATCCTTTCGCAATATCAAAGGCATCAACACTACCCACTTCATCATAAACACTGTGTAAATTTGCGTCTTTATCTAATTTATAAAGAACGCTTCGATTATATAATGTCGTTATAAAATAAACTTCATCCTTGTATACTTTAAATACACGTCCTCCACCATATCGACAATCACTTCCAACAGATGAACCAAAAGAATCCTCATACTCTTTCCATAAATCCAAAGTTTTTGTTGTGGCATTCCATACATAGAATTTACTGTTCTCATTGATTCCATATTTTTTTTGATCACTAGCGATAACGAGCAGTGTACCCATATAAGGCAATATCTTAGAAATACTATATACCTCAGGTTTTATGAAAACCTCACTTTTTTGTTGTTGGAAATCATAGTAATAAATCCCCTCTTTTAGAGATGGACAAGCTGTGTATGCTTCTCCAACATAATACACCCCTTTATGATCTTCACTCAATTCATAATCCTGTAAAGCAAATAACTCTTCACTTATACGAGTAATTTCATGATTCTTTACATCATATAAAAACAAACTATTACGTTTTTTATTTGTAAATCCTTCTCCGTTACCATAAAAAGGGACTTCATCCAATATTTCATAATCTTGCATTTCCTTCTTTTCTTTTAGAAGGCGTCCTTTTTTGTCTTCATCAAGTGCATACATATAAGAATACATCAAATCATAATTCGCGCTAAATACAAATTGATCTTTCTCTATTTGTTTTATGGATGTCAGTGACAAAGGAATGCTAAACGCTTTTTGCGCTTCTCCTCCATGGATACAGATACGATAAAAACATGTTCTTTCTTCTCCATTGGAGATGTCCTCTTTATCTTTTTCATCACGCATACCTGCAAATAGAATATGTTCTTCATCTTCCCAAAGATACATACTCTCTTTTCCATAACTCGTTAATTGCCTACAATGTTTCCCATCATAGATATAAAGATAGGAATGATATGTATTTTCTTTCTCATCGCAAACACTTTTCACAAACGCACAATGTTTTCCATCATTTGCATATTGAACATTTGAAAGAAACTTGAAATCTAAAAAATCTTTTATGTTTATATTCTCTTTCATAAAGTAAACCCTCCTGGCATTATCCTTATTGTAATATAAATACGTAAAAATAAAAAGTAATCCCTTTATATTTACACGTATGAAACAAATGTAAAATGTGCAAAATTTTACAATAAATTGTTATTCCTTTCTGAAAACGTGATATAATTTAGGTGCTGGTATATTTAAAAGGAGGGGTAAATTTGAAAATTCTTGTTGGAGCTGCGACAAAAGCAGATGTCATCAAGGATGCTATTCTAAAAATCGAAGATCCCATGTTTACTTATACAGGTAAAGATGGCATGTATATGGTATATGAATGTGAAAATCCTGATGACAAAGATATCGTTCGTTTAGTAAAGGACACTTTAAAAAGCGAACCGGCATTGTCCATGGTATACTTTAACGTATCTAGTAAAGATTAAAAAAAAGAACTACTTCCCCATAGTTCCTGTAAACTGCTGAGTGTGATACAGCAGTTTTTTATTTTACGTATGTTTGAAATACATAATCGCAAAGCTTTTTGATATTGGCATCATTATCCATCGTAATCACTTTTTTCAAAGTTGTAATATTTAGATTTGCGGCTACAAACTCTTCATCTTTTATACGGAAGTTAAATGTTCCAATATACGTACCATATGTAATATCAAATACATACGTTACTTCATTGTTGCCATCCATCTTATTCTTTAACGTACAAATAAAGTCCTCTTTATCTTTTAAGATAATTTTTACAGCATTTGTCCCACTAATGGGTATTGATTTACTCATGTTTAGCACCACCTTTATTGTTTATAGTATAGCATGAAAACTTGGATTTTCCTTCCTTTTTCATAGATTTTCTTTAGAAATTTGATTTCTTATTTGCATGTAATGAACCATAAACGTTATAATACTAATGATAAAAAGAGGAAGACACATGAGAAAACTGGCCATTTACTTAAAACCATTTAAAATACAATGTAGCGTGGGACCTCTATGTAAGTTAATAGAGGCCATTTTAGAATTGTTATTACCGACTATTATGGCATTTGTCATCAATGAGGGAGTAGTAAAAAACAACACTCAAGTCGTGATGATCTTGGGAGGCGTCATGATTCTCATGGTGATCATTGCGTTTGGATTCAGTATGACTTGTCAATATCTTGCGGCACTTGCTTCACAAGGTTTTGGGACAAATCTAAGAAATGCAATGATGCATCATATTTCATCATTTTCATTTCAAGATATTGACCACTTTACCACCTCTTCCCTTAGCAATCGCTTAAGCAATGATATTCAACAACTACAAGTTGCGATTGCCATGTTAATTCGCTTAGTCATCCGTTCTCCTTTCATTGTCATTGGGGCAGTGGTTATGTCGATGTTCTTAGATGTTCGTTTGGCTTTAATATTAATCGCAACGATTCCCTTCATCGCAGGCATACTCTTTATTTTTATCCGCTATAGTTCTCCTTTATACCGTGCATATCAAAAGAAGCTTGATCGATTTGCGGAAATCCTAGATGATAACTTCTCTGGAGTACGTGTGATTCGAGCATTTGTTTCCCAACGAAAAGAAAAACAAACCTTTGATGCACAAGTGGATGATTTGTCAAAACAGATGATGAAAGTCTCTCGCTGTTCAGCCTTATTAAGTCCTTTGACTGCACTTGTTGTCAATGGTGCAATCGTATTCTTATTATGGACAGGGATTATTGAAATACATACAGGTACAATGGATCCAGGAACGATTATCGCCTTTATCAATTACGCTACCTCCATTTTAATTGCACTTATCGCAACAAGTAATTTAATCGTAATCTTCACAAAGGCAAGTGCTTCTGCGCAAAGGGTGAACGAAGTTCTTGAGCATGCTCCCTCTATGAAAGAAGGGCATGAGCAACTAACCAATACAAAAGATAAAGAATATGCCATCACTTTTGATCATGTCAGTTTTTCCTATGATGATAGTGAACGTTCTCTTGAAGATATAAGTTTTTCCATTCGTCCAAATGAAACCATCGGAATCATTGGTGGTACTGGATCTGGTAAATCTACACTCGTTCATTTAATGGCGCGCTTTTATGACGCAACAGATGGTCAAGTGTCTTTCTATGGACGCCCTATTCAAACCCTCACAAACAATTCTATTCGAGATCATATCGCCATTGTTTCACAAACATGTGAACTCTTCAATGACACCATACTACAAAACATCACATTGCATGAAGACTATGCTACCAAAGATATTGAAAAAGCATTATGTGATGTTCAAGCAATGGACTTTATACAAGAGATGAAAGATGGACTTCATACGATGTTAACTCGAGGAGGCGCAAATCTTTCTGGTGGGCAAAAACAGCGCCTTTGTATCGCTCGTGCATTATTAAGAAAAGCAGACATTCTAATTCTAGATGATGCTTGTTCTGCCTTAGATTTTAAAACCGATGCGATGTTAAGAAAAGCACTTAGGTCTTATCCAATGACAAGAATCATCGTATCCCAACGTGTTGGTACATTATTAGATTGTGATAGAATCCTTGTATTGCATGATGGAAAACTGGTTGGTTTTAATACCCATACCAATCTATACGATACTTGTGATGTATATCAAGAAATATGTCAAACACAGGCAATTGGGAGGGATGCATTATGAGTACAAAAACTATTTTGCGTCGCCTTCTAGCATTTGTGAAAACATCCAAATGGTTATTGGTGTTTGCATTTTTATCTTCCATTATCTTTGTTGTATTAAATCTAGTAGCTCCTATCTTGATTGGAGATGCGATTGATGATTATTTAGCACACGCTTCGATTTATCGCGTTGTCCTATATTGTATCGCATTAACATGTGTGTATCTTGGATATTCACTATTTCAATGGGTGTTGATGTATACGTCCAATAAGATTGCTTTCTCGAGTAGTGCAACCTTACGAAAACTACTTTATGATAAGATGCAAAAACTCCCTATTTCTTTCTTTGATTCACATGCACATGGAGATTTAATATCCCGTTATATCAATGATATTGATATTGTTGCAGATGGATTACTACAATGTTTATCTACAATTATTAGCGGAACAGTGAGTGTTGTGTTCTGTATTGCGATTATGTTAAAGCTTAACCTTGTAATGAGTATCGTTGTTATTCTATCTGCTCCC
This sequence comes from Longicatena sp., assembly GCA_036639195.1. Lineage (GTDB taxonomy): Bacteria > Bacillota_I > Bacilli_A > Erysipelotrichales > Erysipelotrichaceae > JAVWJF01. The sequence goes on along the minus strand of JAVWJF010000050.1, from coordinate 5,199 downwards.
TTTACCTATCTTGTCGCTAGAACCATTACCGTACGTTCACAAAAGTATTTCCGTCAACAAGCATCTACCCTTGGAAAATTAAATGGCTATAGTGAAGAAATGCTATCACAAATAAAAACAGTAAAAGCATATCAATTTGAATCCTGGATGAATGAACACTTTCAAGAAACAAATGAAGTGCTCTATCACGCAGGTGTAAAATCACAGTTCTATGGCTCTCTTGCGAACCCTAGTACACGCTTTGTGACCAATATTGCCTATGCCTGTGTTGGACTTGCAGGAGCTTTATTAGCCCTTTCTGGAGAGATTACCATTGGTAGTATTTCCATCTTCTTAATGTATTCTAATGTGTTTTCAAAACCCTTCAATGAAATCACAGGTGTGATCACCCAATTACAAAGTGGTGTTGCGAGTGCACGAAGAATCTTTACCATATTAGATATGGAAGAAGAACCACAAGATGAACATTTACCAAATATGAAACAAACAAAAGGAGATATTCGATTCACAGATGTATCCTTTGCCTATGTAAGTGATCAACCACTTATGCAAAATTTATGTTTACATATCAAAGCTGGTTCAAAAGTTGCGATTGTCGGGAGAACTGGTGCAGGTAAAACAACCCTCGTGAACCTACTTATGCGCTTTTACGATATACAAGCAGGAACTATATCCATTGATGGAATGAACGTTGTAGAGTATACGAGAGATTCCTTACGACAACAATTTGGTATGGTACTACAAGATACCTACTTATTTGAAGATAGTATCGCCGCAAACATTGCCTATGGTAAAAAAGACGCAACTAGAGAAGAAATCATGCAGGCCGCAAAACAAAGTGGAGCACATGAATTCATTCGTAAATTAAAACATGGATACGATACAATCTTACATACCAATAGTAGTTCCCTTTCCCAAGGCCAACGCCAACTTCTCTCCATCACAAGAGTCTTACTAAAGAATCCTTCCATTCTCATCCTTGATGAAGCAACCAGTTCCATAGATACACGCAGTGAACAACATGTAAACAACGCTATGAAACAATTGATGGAAGGGAAAACAAGCTTTGTTATTGCACATCGTTTATCCACCATCATTCATAGTGATTTCATACTCGTTATGGAACATGGACATATCATCGAACAAGGAACACATGAAGAACTCTTATCTCAACATGGTTCCTATACCCAATTATATGAAAGTCAGTTCCAATAATCATCGAATATGACATACTGTTGTCCCATTTCTCTGCTATACTAAAATAAAGAGGTGACATTATGCAAATCAAACAAGAACTTTCTCCCCTATTAACAAGCGATATGAGCGTACCTACGCTTACACTAGATCCAAGTAACATTCATGCCATTATGATCAACGAGGTAGTTCCTATGGACCCTAGACAGGATTTCTATGGAGAGATTGGAGATGAATATTTAAGTACCACCATTCCACTCTTTCAAAATGCTGGTGCACATGTAGAAACGATAGAAGATATATTAGATCTTGGTATCTATATCACCAACGCTATAAAAATCCCTAAACTTACGACCACAGTTTCCAAACAAGATATCGAACGAAGTTTACCTATTCTAGAAAAAGAACTTTCTTTATTTCCAAATGTAAAAGTCATCATGTTAATGGGTGATGTCGCAAAAAAAGCCTATAACACAATCACAAAGAACCAAAGTAAAAAGGCCGTTATCCCATCCATTTCCACTTACAAATTACGAGATACTTCTTTCTACTATAAGGATATACGAATCATCCCCTCTTATATCATGACAGGCAAGAATATCCTCATAGAGAAATCAAAAGTTCAAATGGCATCAGAAGATATCGCAAAAATGCTAGATATTATCTCCTAACATGAAAAGGCGTCTTCCTCTTGGAAAACGCCTTTTCTAGCGTAATTTCTATTTATTTTTATAACGATCCCCATCCAAGAAAAACATTGTAAAGGTAGCTCTTGACAACAATACCTCACGATCATTAAAGATAAAGACTTCATATAAACCTGTAGTTCTTCCTGCAGTTATTTCCTGCGCAATACCAATCAACTTACCACCCTTACCTGGTTTGATATAGTTGATAGTACCCGATAACGTCACACTATCTCTTCCGGTCGCAAAACTTGCGGCACCTGCCGCTGTATCTGCTAGAGAATACAGAGCTCCACCATGTACAAACCCATGAACATTTAATATTTGTTCATCAATTACCATCTCTACTTTTGCATATCCTTCTTTCACTTCTACGACATGCATATCATTACTCTGCAAATACATTGAAGATGAATTCAAACGTTTTTGCAGTTCTTCCATAGTTTCATGTTCCATCTTAACACCTCACGTATATTATAACGAAGAATTGCAAATTTAGATACTAAAAAGATAAGAATTACGCTCTTTTGAATGTTTATGAAAAGTTTATACAATGGAAAGACTTACTTAACAATTGTCGCTCATAATATTAAGGAGAGGTGTTGATGTTATGAAGAAAGAGTTTCCTAAAAATATCCCTTTCCTTACAACGGAAGAGGTTGAACAAAGAAGAGCTAAGGGTTTTGTGAATCAAACACAACACTCTATTACAAAAAGTACAAAACAAATCTTAAAAGAAAATATATGTACACTCTTTAATTTATTGAATGTATTGATTGCGGTTGCCTTAATACTCGTGGGTGCTTATAGCAATACGTTATTTATCGCCATTATATTGGCGAATGTAATCATTGGAATTGCACAAGAATTACACGCAAAAAAACTTGTTGATGAACTATCCTTGTTGATGATACCAGAAGTAAGTGTTGTTCGAGATGGGGAAGAAAAACATATCTTAGTGGATGATATTGTACTAGATGATATTATGATATTAGATAGTGGTACGCAAGTTTGTTGCGATAGTCAAATTGTATATGGTGCTGTAGAAGTAAATGAATCTTTATTAACTGGAGAAAGCGATGCTATTCATAAGGAAGTGAATGGTGAATTACTTTCTGGAAGTAGTATCATTTCAGGAAAATGCTATGCGAAAGTAATGCATATTGGAAATGATAATTATGCAGCGAAGATTGCCAATGAAGTAAAAAAAGTTCGCAATGTACAATCAGAATTATTGAATTCCATGCGCAAAGTTACCAAGATTACATGTCTTATGATCATTCCATTAGGTATCTTATTATTTGTACAAGCTTATTTTGTAAGAGATCAATCACTGCAAAGTAGTGTGATATCAAGTAGTGCTGGGCTTTTAGGCATGTTGCCAAAAGGACTGGTATTATTGATCAGTGTATCTTTGGCAGCGGGTGTAGGAAAACTTGCGAAACAAAAAATTCTAATTCAAGATTTATACTCCTTGGAAACTCTTGCGCATATTGATACCCTTTGTTTAGATAAGACGGGTACGATTACAAGTGGAAACCTAGAAGTTGAACAAGTCATATCCTTTGTGGAAGATAAAGACAAAGAACTACAAAACTATGTATCCTCCACTTTATATTATAGTGATGATAACAATGCGACTTATGAAGCACTATGCTCTTATTTCCCTAAACATCATCCTTATCAACCTAGTACTCAAATACCTTTTTCATCCCTACGTAAATGGAGTGCATCTAGTTTTGAGGGATTTGGTACACTCATCATTGGTGCACCCGACAAACTACTCCAAGAAATACCTACAAACGTTAGACAATATATTCAAAGCGGTAAACGTGTCATCATCATAGGACATACCGCAACCAAAATAGAACCCACTTCCAATATAAACTCCATAGAACCTTTGTATGCCATCGTATTAAGTGATACCTTACGTGCCAATGTATCGCAAACACTTGCCTATTTCAAAGAGGAAGGCATTGATATCAAAATCATTTCAGGCGATCATGTGGATACTGTTTCCGCGATTGCAAAAGAAGCAGGATTAAGTACGTTTGATCGATTCCTTGATATGTCATCCGTAGAAGATACATTCGAAGCTATTTCGGATGTTGTGGAAGACTATAGTGTATTTGGTAGAGTTACACCAAATCAAAAGAGATTGCTTGTACAAGCACTACAGGCGAAGGGCCATAGCGTCGCAATGACGGGGGATGGAGTGAACGATATGCTGGCGTTAAAAGAAGCGGATTGTTCCATAGCGATTGCACAAGGAAGTGATGCAGTGAAACAGATGTCACAGGTTGTCTTGTTAAACTCCGAGTTCTCTTATCTTCCAGATGTGTTACTAGAAGGAAGACGAGTTGTAAATAATATGGGTAGAGTTGCTGGTGTATTCTTCATTAAAACCATATATTCTGTTATATTATCGATTCTATGTGTACTCTTTAATTTCCCATTCCCTTTCCTCCCAATACAAATCACTTTGATTGATCTAGCAGTAGAAGCCTTTCCAGCCTTTCTTACCATATTGGAACCAAACATTGCACCTATCAAAGGGAAATTCCTTCCATCCGTCTTTCAAAAAGCATTACCAAATGCAGTTGCGATTTTAATTGTAATCTTTATGATTCAATTTACAAATCCCTTCAGCGATAGTGAACTTGTGGAAACGATGATGTATTTCTGTGTAGCCATCATTAGTATGCAAGCCGTTATACGCTCCTGTATTCCCTTCACAAGACTTCGTGTATGTATATGTAGTGTAATGGTTGTGGGCTTTATCCTTGCGGTATTCCTATTCCCTAACATTCTCCATATTCCAACACTATCCTTTGATTTCTTTAAGAAAACTTTACTTGTATCAACGATAGGTATTTTAATTTCAATTTCAATCTCCATGATAATCGAATTCTTTTCAAAGAAAGAACCAAAACAAAAACAGGACCGTGTCTATCTAACAAGATAGAACGCCCTGTTTTTTTCTTATAAAATTTGAAATATATAAAACTTCAGATAAGATGTTTCTTCCATGGTCCATAAAATAGGATGATCATGATTTTGTTGTGTCACTGAAACCTGTTTTAGAGTTACTCCAGTTTCCATTGCGGATTCTCTCAACATCTTTTCAAAGTTATCAATTTCCATAAAGCGTGAACAACTACAGGTAATTAAGTAACCACCTTTTCCCAATAGCATCATTGCTTTTTTATTGATTTTCTTGTATCCACTATAGGCATGATCGATCGTTCTTCTAGATTTTGTAAATGCAGGTGGATCTAGTACAATGATATCAAATTGTTCCTCTTGGCAGTGATCTAAA
>JAVWJF010000049.1:0-12257 GCA_036639195.1 Longicatena sp. | reverse complement strand
AGACAGCGATGAGAAGCAAAAATAGCAAATGTTTGTGTAAAGGGAATCTTTCCCATATTAGCTAACCCTGCTGCCATAGAAATCATATTTGCCTCTGCCACTCCAACATCAAATGTTCTATCTGGATATAAATCTCTAAACCTATCAATACCACAGCTCTTCATCAAATCTGCTTCCACAATCACGATATTTTCATTGTTCTTTGCGCTTTCTATCAATAGGTTTGCATAAGTAACCTTTAAGTCTTCTATATCTTTTGTTAATTCAATCATATATTGCTTCCTCCAATTCATCTAATAATCGAATTGCTTTGTCGCACTCTTCTTTTGAAACATTCATACTATGACTCGCAAGATTATTTTCCGCAAAATATGCACCTTTCCCTTTTACAGTATTCAATATAATCATAGATGGCTTACCCTTTATCTTTTTCGCATTATCGATTGCTTTATCAATTGCTTTTATATCGTGGCCATCGACCGTTTGTACATACCAATTAAAAGCCTCCCATTTTTTATCCAATGGTTCCAAACTATTAATTTCTGATGTAAGTCCATCAATCTGCATTTTGTTATAATCTGTGAAAACAATTAAATTATCAAGCTGATGATTTCCAGCGTACATTGCTACTTCCCACACTTGTCCTTCTTGGCTTTCTCCATCGCCAATAATGCAATAAATATAGAAATTTTTTTTATCAAGTTTTGCTGCACTTGCCATACCTGAGGCTACACTGAATCCCTGTCCAAGACTACCTGTTGTCATATCGATCCCTGTTGTCAACCGGCCATCACAATGACTTGGAATACGTGTTCCAATTTCATTCATAGTTTCTAATTCTTTTACATCAAAATATCCTTTCAAAGCAAGTGCAGCATATACAACTGGACCTGCATGTCCTTTGGATAATATAAAGCGATCTCGGTCTTCCCATTTTGGATGTAAAGGATCTATGTTCATCTGTTTGTAATAAAGAACACTCATTACTTCACACAAAGATAGTGCTCCTCCAACATGTCCTTTACCAACACGTGCAATAGTTTGTAATGTTAGTTTACGAATGCAATTGGCATGTCGTTGAAGTTCTTTTTCTGTCATAATCTTTCTCCTTCTTATAAAATGCTATACATCAGCTTTTTCAAACTATCAACATCCATAGATGCTGGTGTTAAATCTAGTTGATTTTTATAATTCATCGCATCATTTGCAATTTTCTCTATATCATCTTTGTGGACTCCTAATTGAGACAGTTTGTTTGGCATATTAATTTTATCTAATAGTTTTTCAATCGCAACTGCAAACTCATGCTCATTTTGATAGTTTAGCTGGAACTCTAATTTCATCATTTTGTTAGATGCTAACTCATGACTAATTCTAATAAATGCTGGCAAGGTTACAGCACATGCTTCTCCATGTGTGCAATGAAACATCGCTGATATCGGATAACTTAATACATGTGATCCAGTCGTTCTGGTTTGTGTAAATGCAAGTCCTGCCAATAAGGAAGCAAGCATCATATTCTGTCGTGCTGCTTTATTATCTGGTTCTATATACGCCTTTTCTATGTTGTTTAAAATTAAATTCATAGCATTCATTGCCAACGCATCACTAATGGGATTACTATTAGCATTCCAATAAGATTCTAATGCATGAGCAAATGCATCCATACCTGTATTCGCTGTTACCTTAGGTGGAGTTGTATATGTTAATACTGGGTCTATGATAGCCACATCAGCATAGAATTGACTATTTACTAATGGTTTCTTAACTCCTTTATTACTATCTGTATAAACACCAACGCTTGTAACTTCACTCCCTGTCCCTGCAGTAGTGGGAATAAGAATAAGTTTTGTTTCTCTTTTTTCAAAAACTTTACCAGATATATAATCTTCAATGCTTCCTTCTTTGTTCGCAAGACAAGCGACTGCTTTAGAAACATCTAAACAGCTACCTCCGCCAATTCCAACAATTGTAGTTGCTTTCACATTTCTTGCTCTTTCTACAGCTTTGTTTACACAGTTTGTAGATGGATCTGGTTCAATTTCATAAAAGAATGTAACTTCCTTTCCACACAGAATTTTTTTTATATTTTCTGCTGTTCCATTTTTGTATAGAGTTCTACTAATTAATATGAAGATGTTATTTCCCTGTATTTCATCTTTTAAATGCTCAAGAGAATGCTCGCCATAATGAATTTTGGTTGGCATCCAATATTCAAATGCTACTCTGTTCATAATACCCTCCTTAATAACAAATGCACAAAACGAAATTTTTATGTTACGTTTGCTTTCGTTTTGGCTTTCGTTTCTTTCTTTAATTCAAATATATCACTTACTTATTTTAAAGTCAATCCTAAATAAACATTTTTCATATACTTTATTTAGCTACCAAATATAGGTATATTATCGCATTATCTAAAATAGTAGGCTCACTTTCGTTTCTTTACTTTCATTGACATTTCGAAACTTATGATATAGTATTATAGTATGAGAATGAGGAGAATTATGAACAATAGATTAAAAAGTATACAGGAAATCCTTTTTAGTAAAGGAGAAATTACATTACAAGAGTTATCAGATAACTTACAAGTTTCGTTGGTAACAATTAGAAAAGATGTCACAGAGCTTCAAAAAGAAGGATTAGCTGTAAGACACCGTGGTAAGGTTGCATTACCAAGTAATCACCACGCAATTCAACAGCCGTACCGACTTAGAAAAGTTCTTTTCGAGAATGAAAAAAGTTTAATAGCAAAAAAGGTAATGGAATATATTACAGAAGATGATTCTATAATCTTGGATTCTGGAACAACTACTTACGCAATTGCAAAAGAACTGTTTAACCACAGTCATATTAGTATTGCAACGAATTCTATATGTGCCGCCAATATCCTTAATGATAGTGAACATTCATTATTTTTGGCAGGAGGATTACTTTCTTCTCGAGGTATGTGTACAGTAGGAGGAGCGGCAGAAGATTACTTCAAAAGTATACATGCGAATAAAGCATTTATTGCTACCACTGGTGTGCGCGAAGATTTGAGTTTGACAGTTACATTAGATATTGAAATTGGAGTAAAGAAAGCTATGGTAGAAGCTGCTGATGAAATAATATTAGTGGCAACAAGTGATAAATTCCACAACAACAATTTATTCTCTTTTTGCACAGTTGATAAGATAAACAAGATTATCACAACACATCCTGCACCTCCAGAAGCTGTCTTAAAACTAATAGATTCATATGGTATCGAACTGATATATGCAGATTAATCATATAAAGGGTTGCATTAATATTTTTATAAAATGAACGAAATGCACTAAACTGCACTTCGTTTTTTTTACATAAAAAAACGATAGATCATTTTCATGTTCTACCGCCTTATATTTATTCTTCTTCGATTCCACCTAATACTTCTAGAATTCGATTTAAATCATCATTACCACTATATTTAATTGTAATTTGCTTATCACTAATAGATACTTTGGTTTGAAATCGTGTTTGAAGTCTATTCTCAACGTTTTCAAGATTGATGTCTTTTGCCTTCTTGACAGGTGCTTCTTTAGGTTCGTTCAATTGTTTTACAAATGCTTCTACTGCACGAACACTCATTCCTTGTCCAATTGCCTTTTTTGCTACTTCTTCCATAAGTTTATCATCATGAAGTGCCAACAATGCGCGCACATGCCCCATGCTTAATTCTCCCTTAATTACATGGTTTTGTACAACCTTAGGCAATTTTAAAAGTCTCAACATATTGGCTACATGTTCTCTTGATTTACCGATACGATTTGCTAATTCTTCTTGTTTATAACCAAGTTTTTTAATTAGTTTTTCATACCCTTGCGCTTCTTCAATAGCGTTCAAATCTTCACGTTGAATATTTTCTAATAATGCAATTTCCATCATCTGTTGATCATCGAATTCCATTAAGATAGCAGGTATTGTCTTCAATCCAGCTAGTTTACTAGCACGTAATCGACGTTCTCCAGTAATTAATTCATATCCTTTTACTGCTTTCTTAACTAAGATAGGAGTAAACACACCATGTAGCTTAATAGAGTCTGATAATTCTTGTATTTTTTCATCGTTAAACACTTTACGTGGCTGATAAGGGTTTGGTTTTACATCATCCACATCTACTTCAAATTTAGAATCTGTATGTACATCCATTTTTCCCTGTTGGATATCTTCTAAAACACTACTTACATCTTCACCAAAGATTGCAGATAGACCTTTGCCAAGTCTTGGTGCACTTTCTTTTTTTGCCATGTGTAAAACCTCCTTAGTTCTTCACTTTTTTGTTAAGCTTCAATACCTCGTTTGCTAATCCTGCATATGCTTTTGCGCCTTCGCACTTTACATCATATTCAAAGATGGACATTCCTCTAGAAGGAGCTTCACTTAGTTTTACATTTCTAGGAATGAAATTCTTATATACACGTTCTTTAAAGTGTCTACGCACTTCTTGTTGTACTTCTACACTAAGCTTTGTTCTTGCGTCATACATAGTTAACACTACACCTTCAATCACAAGATTTTTGTTGAATAACTGCTGAACCAAACGTATGGTCAACAACAGCTGTGTAACACCTTCTAATGCATAATATTCACACTGTACAGGAATCATTACGGAATCTGCTGCCGTTAATGCATTTGTATTTAATAACCCTAAAGATGGCGGACAATCAATAATAATAAAGTCGTATTGATCCTTAATTTGTTCTAATTTATTTTTAAGTAATTCTTCTTTACCAACTTCAAACTTAACCATCTGTAGGTCTGCCCCAGCTAAAGAAATATTTGCAGGTATGATATCCAATGGAGGTGATTGTACCTTCTTAATGATATCACCTACACTATAGTCTTCCATTATTAGGTTGTATACCGATAATTTATCTTCGCCAACTTCTGCGCCTACTCCCTGTGTTGCATTTCCCTGTGGATCAAAATCAACCAGTAACACTTTATTTCCCAAATAGCCAAGTCCTGCTGCTAGATTAATAGAGGTTGTTGTTTTTCCTACCCCGCCTTTTTGATTTGATACGGCAATAATCTTTCCCATAGTTCTCTTCCTTTCTATTTAGGGATGCGTATGGTGATAATGACATCATCTTCATACTCAACCTGTGTTACATCTACTTCAGTACCAGCACGCTTAATCATTGCGGCTGCCTGATGAATTGTATTAATTGCTATTTTAATATTTTTACTGATACCTTTTAGCATCACTTTCTTTTTATCATCTTTCGGTTGGCTTTCTTCTTTGATCATTTTTTCCGTCTGCGCAACCGTCAATCCTTTTTTCACAATCTTATCCAATGCCTTTTGTTGCTTTTCTCCATCCAAACTAAGCAAAGCGCGTGCATGGCGTTCTGTAATGACTTTTGAACTAACTGCACTCTGAACATCATCTTCAAGATTTAACAAACGAATTTTATTCGCAATCGAAGATTGTGATTTTCCAACACGTAGTGCTAATTCAGATTGGTTCATATTTGTAAACTTCATAATATCCAAATAAGATTTTGCTTCTTCGATCGCACTTAGGTTTTCTCTTTGTATATTTTCCACAAGTGCCATTTCTGCCATTTGAATATCGTTGGCATCCATAATCATAACAGGAACTTCTACAGCGCCATTTAATTTTAATGCGCGAAATCTTCTTTCGCCCGCGATAATTTGATAATTTCCGTCTACTTCTCTAACTGTAATTGGTTGAATCAAACCATTTTCACGAATAGATTGTGCTAAATCCATCAACGCATCATCATTAAATTCTAATCTAGGTTGATAAGGATTCGGTTGAATCTGATCGATCATAATTATCTTAGTTTCTTTCATATATAGTTCCTCCTCATAGGGGATTTTTCTTAATTTGAGCAAATGCTCTTGGATACTTCATAGGTGTACTCTTTACTTTTTCAAACTCGAAGTTTACACGCTTAGAACCATCCGCTAACTCTTTTTCATCCCTTTTTTTCAATTTGCATCCAAGAATTTGAATTGCTTTTTCAGCCAATGCATACTCTTCATCTCCATTGGCACCCTTTAGCGCAAGAAAACTTCCACCCTTTTTTACCAAGGGAATACAAAGCTCTGAAAGCATCGTAAGGTTAGCCACTGCTCGAGCGCTGACAACATCGAAACTTTCACGATGATCTTTTGCATATTCTTCTGCACGAGCATGCACACATGCAACATCACTTAGATTTAGTTTCTTACATAAAGCTTCTAAAAAAGTAATTCTTTTTCCTAAAGTTTCAACGATTGTAACCTTTAATTCTGGATATATTATTTTTAAAGGTATGCTTGGAAAACCAGCACCTGCCCCAACATCACAGAATGTGCCTTGCATCGTCATTTCAAAAGAAGGCAACAAGGAGTCCAAGAAATGCTTTTCATAAATTTCATCAATATCCGTGATCGCTGTTAGATTCATTTTTTGATTCCACTCTACCAACATTTCTGCGTAATCTTGAAATTGTTTTTTTTGTATATCATTAAGAATCACTCCATGAGTTTGTAAGACCATTTCTAAATCTTCTTTATGAAATTTATCGGACATGTTATCCCTCCAGTATCTATTATTATATCAAACTTAGACGTCTAAGCGAACATTTACTTTGTGAATTTTATACGCAACCGACATTTTATCACAAATCGTCATAAAACTATACCATTTCTTTTAAGTTTGCATATCTATGGGTGAGGTGTAAATATGATAAAATTAATTATTATCATTGTAGTTCCGCTATATCTCGTCTATGTTCTACGACCAGGCCAAAATAAATGCTGTAAAAAATGTAAAAAGAAGTAAACAGCTAAATGGCCAAAAAAAAGAGGAATATTTTCCTCTTTCTATTATTTTACGCAACTGAATCCTTGGCCTTCTAATCTTTCTTTTGTCTTATCAACATCGATTTTGTCCTTTTCAAGATCTATACTGGAATCTCCAGATACCGTTTTATAATCATCCGCACTAATTTTATAGAAATCTAATGTTACTTTTTCTACCATACGAAGGTTTTCTTCATCTTCTTTGATTGTATATGTAACTCCATCCATACCTTTGTATTCATCTTCTTTTGAATAAGCTTTTAGTGTAGGAATCATTGCATCATAAACTTCTTTAGAATCTGCAGTAATAATAGCTTCTTGATTTTGAGTAACTACTTTATCTCCTTCATATCCAATATCCATATTCATTTCTGTTTTAATTCCGCTTGTTTCTTGTTCTAATGAGCAAACCATTGTTTTTGTTTCTTTTTCGCCGCCACATGCACTTAGACATATTACAGCAAATGCCATACATAGTAATTTTTTCATAATAATCTCCCTTATATATTTACAATTACATATTATCATGAAATACATCACATGTAATCATTTCCCTTTGATTTTATAAATTGTTCTTTTTTTTATTTAAAATTTTAAATAATTTTGCACTTTTTCTACTATTTCACATGATTCTCAAACTTATTTTATGAAAAAGCCCCCGAATATTCGAGGGCGTATATCTATTCAATTGTATTTCGATGTCTTTACATTTGTTAAAATTGCAATACATCATTTCTTATTTCTGTGATACTTTCTATAGGATTTTCACATTTGTATGTCGCAGGTTCTTCATCTCCTTTTCCCGCTTATTTCAAGTTTCCTATAGTATTTGATTCCTTTGTTATCTGAATACTTATTACTTTATTTGTAACTTAATTTCAGTTTCCGTAAATCTTATGCTTAGATCTTTATGATTTGCTTTCAATTCTAATTCTTTTTCCAGCCATCTATAACATATTTAATATCACTTCATAATTCGGATTCTATTTTCATAGTTGACGCATCACTTTGTCACTTCCTGATTCTTGGGTTGCTTTCACCAACGTTTCATCAGGCATGTATTTCGATATCCACTCCGTATTTTCTTGTTTTCGTTAAATATTATCCATCATAACTCCTATACAAGAAATCATTTCACTTCTGATGATTTAATATTTAACTTTCAAACTTTCCCATTTTCTCACCGCTCTCTTTTTTCTTTTGCTTCTTTATACCTCTATTATAGCCTTTCAAATCACTTTGTAAATGGAAGTGGAAAGATTGGTAATTATATGGAATTTTTGGCATCATTCTTCAATTTTCAGTTTCATAAACTTCCGAATAGTCTTACTAACTTCAGCTTTTTTTGCTCTTGATATTGGCAATTGCTCTTTTGAAAGATACACAATGTCAGAATGTATCTGTGTAATATATTGCATATTTACTAGATAACTGGCATGAATCCATAAGAAATGATAGCTCTTGAAGTATTCATTTGCATCCTTCATATTTTTTCGTTCGCGAAACTCTCCTCGCTTTGTATGATAAATCAAGTATTTATCTTCTTTTTCAATGTAGTAAATATCTTTTATTTTCAATGGTACTTCTACATTGTTATAAGAAAACAAATATTCTTCCTGATTCTTCAATAAAAGTTCAATATATTTGGATATACGTTTCACTTCATGCTTTATGGATACTCGATCAATATAAAATATTCTTGAAAATGGTAATATCTCTTTTTCTGCTTTTGTAATTTTTGTTTTCGTATAGATGACAATACGCTGTGGCTTGTTTAGTACAAACGATTGATTCACACGAGGAATTTCAAACTTTTCGTGAAAGATAATAATTTGAAATTCTTTTTTATTCTCAGCATTTGCTAATTGAGATATCTTCGTAAAGTATTGAAAAGACCATTCCTGATTTTCTAGTAGGGATGCAAGTTCAAACATAATATCTTTTGCGATTTCTTCTGTTTCTACAATAGCAACCCTTAACATATGAATGCCTCCTTTCTACTGTATTTGTGAATATGTTGTTAGTATGATATCTTCATCCTTAAGTATTTGTTTTACTTCTTCACTACATAAGATTTCTAATTCATCGATTCGCTGTAATGCGTAACTAGTAATATTGTACAAGAAATGATCTACATAAGCAGGATGACACATAATTTCGCATACTTCTCCTTCTTTTACGTTTTTTGCTATCTTCTGAAATGTTTCTACTGTAATCCCTTTATCATAGAATTCAATATTCGAATTACTAAACTTTTCGATATGACTATCGTATGAAAAGCCTCCTCTAAAAGGTAACTGATATTCTTTAGACAAACGTTCCATTACAGCTTTCAATACACGTTGTGCATGTACATGATGATGAGAATCTAAATGATCAATCTCAATCCCACTTTCCAATACTTTTTCAATTTGTGCTTTTAATTCTTCATAAGCTTCTTCTGTGTCAATTTCATCGATTTTGTTCTTATCATGGAAATAGCCATTTTCCATCACAATATGTTTATGATTCTTTAACAATGGTTTATACGTGGTGAGTGTTAAATGTACACCTATATGTAATCCTGGATTTTCTTTTGCCAGTTGTATAGCATGTTCATATCCTGGCATATTGGCCATAATTGTCGTTGAAGTAACAATCCCTTCCTTATAAGCTCTTAAGATCCCATAATTCACAGCTTCGCTTAAACCAAAATCATCTGCATTCACGATTAAATATCTGCTCATTTCTCAAGCCCTCCTTTGAATATATCTTTATTATACTATTCCTAAACTCATTGGGCAAAGTATATAGAAAAAAACTCCTGTTCCATCTCCATTATCTGCCATAAATATAGCGATATGAGTATAGGGAGTTTTAGGTGTTTCCTTAAATACCAAGATATCTCCTTTTTGTATTTGTAGTGTTGTCACAACATCACAAAAAGTTAACATACCTTTGATTTGTTCCAAATATCTTTTACATCCCTGTAGATGTACAAAAAGAATGGGGATATCCTATTCATTTCATATAATATGCATAACCACCCCAACATCATGCTCCATAAAACCCATTCATATCTTTTCGCGCACCTAGCACTTCTTTTCTAAAATCCGTTGGGGGTCTTCAACGAATCTTCCTTTCCTAACACGCTCTATCTCTTACATTACAATATGTATAATATTCATATCCTTGTAGTATAAACACATGAAATTACATGAAGGAAATTACTGTGTTAATAGATATCTCTTCTATGCTTTAATTTCATAAATGTATCGCTCCAATAATATATTACCTTCATCAGATAAACGTAGAGTAATCTTCTTGTTTCTACCTTTTTCATTTGTGAACTTCATTTTCCCTACTGATAAACCATATAATTTACGAGGTCTTCGAATGCGAAAGGAAACTACTTGTTCTGTCGGTATTATATACTCTTTAAATAAATAATAGCGTATACGTATATTATCATTTTCTATTACAACATGGCAAGTGAAGAAATATAAGATTTCCCATTAAAACATTAGCGCAAATACTGCAAGAATTGTAAACAACACATAAGTGGCAACGTTTGCACTTGTTAATGAAGTAAATGAAAATCCTCCTAGAAATATCATATACCTGAATATAAAAATAGTAAAAATTGAAGCAATCTCACTAAAAATATTGAAAAATAAATGATTCTTAGAATTTTTCAACCTATTGGAGCTTGGTAGTTTCATAGTTTGAGCATTGCTGATTTTTTGTTAGTTTTCTTAACTAGTATCACTATTGCCAAAATGAATATAAATACACCAATGATCAACAATATAGCTAATAAACCTAAGATCAGTAACTCTTCTTCGTATTCTGCAAAATGACTTTTCATATAATATTCTCTAAATAGGTTAGACTATCATTGTTAACCATACTTGGCAAACACTTTCTACCACTTGATATGTAATTGTTCTAATAACTGAACTTGTTCTTTTGTTAAACTCGATTCTCTAACTCCACGATATTTTTCTCTTTGAGTATATATCCAAGATCCCAATTTATTTCCATCTTCATCTATATACTTCACCTTCAAATCGATATGCCCATTGCGTTCATAGAAATTTTTTGCTATTGCATACCATGTATTCCAATCATATCTCTTATTTCCATACAAGCCTACTTGTAGCCATTTTAGTTCTTCAATCTTCTCAGTACTCAATCGTCCCATCTTATAATTCTTTCTTTGCTGAACAATCCATCCCCCTAACTTTAGACCTTTGTATTGGCATTTTGATGTGATATCAGTTGTTCCATATTCATCCTTATATTCCTTACATAATGAAACCCAGAAATCCCACGGATAGCGACTTTCTAAGGACCAAATCATCCCTATATTCTCTAATTTCAATTTTTTGTAGTTAGCTAAAAACTCAGAATCATTATTAAATTGCTTTCTCTGTCTTTCAATCCATCTCCCCAATCTATAGCCATTCTCTGTTCTGTATTTACAGGGAACACATAAATGTTTATATTCACTATAATACTCTACACATAACAAGTACCACTCATCCCATGTAAGTGACTTGTATTCTCTTTTATTTTGTTTATACCTTACATCACGCATATACATAGCTCCCCCCTTATTAAATAAGGAGCTAGATAACATATATGTAGTATATGTATCCAACTCCTTGCTTGTGATTTGTTATCTTATGAATTTAGAGCATTTCTTTTTAATTCTCTATCTAAGACTTCTTGTTTTTCCATTAACCTCTGATACTTCTTTTCTTGTTTTATAGAAATTAACATAAAGACTAACGTCACAACTACGCAAAGGATATACACAGGTAAATCCCATTCGCAAAATCCGAAGAAATAAAGAATCGAGATGACTAGTATAAATAATAAAGATATAATTGATTTAATTTTCATGGTTATTCCAATCCTCCTTCTTTCTTGCTTTCATAATCGGAAATTGCTTCATCCAAAACTTTAGTATCTCTACGACGTTTCAAGATCATTGTGATAGCATAAATACCGTATCCTAATAATATTAAAAGCATAATCCAATGAATCATACATTCATCGTCTTTACCAAACTCTGGTTGCTGTACATCTCTCATAGAGTCATCTATCACGTTGATGGATACCGTTTGTTCACTACCATCATCAAAGCGTATAGTTACCTCATAAATTCCAGATTTCGCCTTTACATTATGTCCTGTGATAACAAAATCTTTTTTTCCAAACTCTTTCGAAGTTGCTGTTATATATGATTTTATAAGCTCATCTGTAACACCATTTTCTGTTTTACTTAATGGAATATCTTTTGTTATTACTGTTATAACATCTTCTTTTTTCTTAGGCTCATCTGTCGTTTCTGTATTGTTATCATTTTGATCATTTGATGCGTTATCATTGTTTGTATTGTTGGAATTTCCTCCATTACCACCTGTAGATTCTCCATT
>JAVWJF010000048.1:0-12325 GCA_036639195.1 Longicatena sp. | reverse complement strand
AATATAGGAAAATCGGAAGTACCTCATTCATCGATTTAAAGAATCTAGATGAACGTGATCAGGAAGTATATGAATCTATTTATTACAAAGAGATTCCTTTAGATTCAAAAATCGCAAACGAAACTTTAATCGTTACATACTCTCCTAAATACAAAGCATATCAAGCAAAAATTAGAGAAGGACAAATTGAAAGAGCCAAAACAATGGTGGAAGCAAAAGGAAAGCTGAAAAAGACACATCGCCATCCTAATGACCCAGCAAGATTCGTTACTAGTACCTCTACTACAGCTCATGGTGAAGTAGCTGATATTGAATACAAAACATTAAATCAGGAAGCCATTGATAAAGAAGCCATGTATGATGGGTTTTATGGTGTCACCACAAACTTAGATAGCGACATAGCAGAAATTATCGCAATTAATAAACGAAGATGGCAAATTGAAGAATGTTTTAGAATTATGAAAACAGACTTTGAAGCAAGACCAGTATACTTACAAAGAGAAGACAGAATCAAAGCCCATTTTCTGATTTGTTTCTTATCATTACTAATCTATCGTTTATTAGAAACAAAGTTAGAAAACAAATATACAGTGGAACAGACATTAACTACATTAAAGGATATGAATGTATGCGCAGTAGATGGATATGGATATATCCCTACATACAAAAGAACAGATTTAACAGATAAGCTTCATGAACTATTTAATTTCCGTACAGATACACAAATAATAAAAAAATCAACAATGAGAAAAATTATCAAAAAAAGTAAAAAAAGATAAATCAAATACTATATAATGTCACATAAGCAAAAACCTCAAAATAGCCTTTATACAAAGCGTTATTTGAGGTTTTTTTGTCTTCTAGCTGTCAAAGACGGGATTATAGCATGTTTTTAATCAAAATGTTCTTGAAGCCACAATGCAACCGCATCTTGATTATGATTGCTTATGACACCTGTTGCCTTTTCTTTTAGTTGGGGCAGTGCATTTTCAACTGCATAACAAGCATCACTTATCGCAAACATTGGAAGATCGTTTATAGCATCCCCAAATGTAATCACCTGATCATACTTCCCCATTTCCTTTAAAGCTTGAATTGCATATGCTTTGCTTGCTTGTATAGGCATCATTTCTAGCCAATACTCTTCACGATATAGTTCTTGTTGAAAAATGGTATTCGTAAAAGGATATGTACATATTTTATCATATACCTCTTGAAGAAAGACTCCCTCATGAATACATGTCATATAGAAAATATTTCCGTCGTATAACTCTTCAATGTGCTCTACTGGACGAAAACGTTTATCATGTTCACGTTGAAGAAGGTAATGATGTCCTCCTTCATGTAACTTACTTGGTAGATAACTTACTCTTTCTACACCATCTATATAAGCATAAACAAATGGGTATTGTGCAAAGGAAAGCAACGTATCTAGTAACTGTTTACTTTCTACATCAGAGAAAAATTGAGAATATATTGGAGTATGATGTATAGGATCGATAATAAAAGCTCCATTATAGACAACCATAGGTATGTTGAGATGCAACCCTTGAACAATCTTAGATGCTGAGCTAATGGATCGTGCAGTCGCAAATGTAAAATGCATTCCTTGTTCTATAAGTCCATTGATAATGCTTATCGTTTTTGAAGAAAGATTGGACTGTGAAGTAAGAAGTGTTCCATCTAAATCACTCACATATAGTTTTCTCATCATAATTCTCCTTATGGTCTGAACACAAATAAAATAAAGTATATGTGATTACGATAAATATAGCCATGATAAAAGAAAATGGAATGGAAAAACTTAGTTCTATATTCTCATAAACTTCATTGATAAGACTCATAGGTTTTAATACATCCCAAGAATTTAAACGCAGAAATCTTCCAAGGAATACACCGAATCCACTTAACAAGGAAACAACAGCTACCATTCCCCAGGAAATCCATGAATTGTACTTATCTTTTACATACAACTGTATATGATAAAGTGAACGATACCCAGCAAAAAAACCAATTAAAACTCCACACCCTATATGAAGCAATTCAATCCATACCCAAATATCACGTACATAAAAACTTCCTTGTGATGAGAATTCATAAAATGTTAATGGTGTAATATGTATGAAGTCCGTAATTAAATAGGCAACGTTTGGAAATAGCAACAACCAACAAATAAAACATACAATCATAGGCACTGTTTTCTTCTGTTTGACCATACTCAAAAATAAAGAGCTAAAGAATAAAGGCAATGTCGCAAGCATTATATTCCAAATCATTGCACGATGGATAAAAACTTTCGTTTTATTGTAAACATACATAGAAAAAATAGAATACACAACAAATAGGATGATAAAAACAATTTCTTTTCTTCGCAATTCCTTCCTCATATGTTTACCTGCCTTCCTTATATAGTATTATATCATGCTACGCTTTTCCTAATACTAAAGATTCTCTTAATTCATCACTAAACTACATGAAATAAACTTATTAGATTTCTGTTTATTGAATTTATAAACTTGAGGTGTTATTATAGTTATGAGGTGATATTATGAAAACAATCAATTTAGATCCATTTTATAAAGATGGGTACATTAAGCAAATGCCCAAAAAAAGAGAACTACGCATCCTTATACTACAATCCTTTTGTAAAGAACTACCTCTTCAAGAAATCTATACAGAAACAGAAATTAATAATTTTTTAAAAACACGTTGTGATGATTTTGTTGAAATTAGAAGGTATCTAATTGATTATGGTTTACTCAAACGCAATAGGGATGGCAGTGCATATTACAAGTGTAATAAGGACGAAATATAATATTTATTAGTAATTAGCTTTAAGAATCATATTCATCCTCTATTATCTGAATGCTCAAAAGGGTAACTAAAAAGCGTGGAATTCCACGCTTTTTAACATAAACTATATTAGAAATTTACTTCCGTATCATAGTAGCAGCATTTCAATAATTTCACCATTTCTTCTTGAGATGGTTGACGAGGATTGCTACCTGTACAAGCATCTAATATTGCATTTGCCGCAATATCTTCAACTCTTTCAAGGAAAACATTTTCTGGAACAAATCCTTTTTCTGCAGGAAGTCCATCGATTCCATAAGTATTGATAGAATGTGGAATATTCAAATCATCACTCATTTTACGTAAGTGAGCAATCAATAATGCCACTTTTTCATCATCATTGTTTCCACCTAATTTCATATAGTCCGCAATCACACCATAACGTTTTTTCGCTGTTTCATCTTTTGCGTTGAATGCGATAACTTTAGGTAAGTACATTGCATTTGCTGCACCATGGATAATATGTCCTCCATCAATATCAGTAAATGCTGCACCAGTTTTATGTGCCATAGAGTGCACAATACCAAGCAATGCATTAGAGAATGACATACCAGCTAAACATTGTGCATCATGCATACTTGCACGACATTCCATATTTCCATTATAAGAATCTACTAAATCTTTTTGTATCATAGTAATTGCATGTAAAGCAAGAGGATCTGTATAGTTACAGTTTGCAGTTGATACATATGCTTCCACTGCGTGTGTCATAGCATCCATACCAGTATGAGCAACTAATTTCTTAGGCATTGTTTCTGCTAAGTCAGAGTCAACGATCGCTACATCTGGAGTAATTTCAAAATCTGCAATTGGATATTTAATTCCTTTTGTATAATCCGTAATGATAGAGAATGCAGTAACTTCTGTTGCAGTTCCTGAAGTTGATGGAATAGCACAGAATTTTGCTTTTGTACGTAATTTTGGTAATCCAAATACTTTACACATATCTTCAAACGTTGATTCAGGATACTCATATTTAATCCACATTGCTTTTGCTGCATCAATTGGTGAACCACCACCAACAGCAACAATCCAATCTGGTCCAAATTCTGACATCACTTGTGCACCACGCATAACAGTATCAACAGATGGATCTGGTTCAATACCATCAAAAATTAAAGTTTCCATACCAGCTTCTTTTAAATATGCTTCGATACGATCTAAGAATCCGCCTCTTTTCATGGAGCCTCCACCAGTACAAATGATTGCTCTTTTACCAGTAAAATCTTTTAGAGCCTCCAAAGATCCTTTTCCGTGATACAAATCCCTAGGTAATGTAAATCTCATTAAAAAAATCCTCGCTTTCCGGCTTATTGTAAGCCCTTAACTATCTATCAGTTTACATCAAATTACTTGTGAATTCAACAACTTGCACTCACAAGTAGACTTTTTTCGAAAAAAGTATTACGTATTTGTAGATATGTGTTATATTATTCTTGAAAGTATTTTTCTGAAACAAAAGAAAGGAGAGATTTCATGGAATTCATTGATGGCTATAAATTGATGTCCATTCTACGTCATACACTCAATAAACTTGATTATAGACTCATTGATCATGGCTATCGAGTTGCCTATATGGCATGGAAGTGCGCACTTTTTGAAGGGAATTTGCAACCAGAAGAATTACGTGATTTCACTATCACTTCTTTCTTACATGATATAGGTGCATATAAAACAGATGATATTGAGAAAATGGTAGAGTTTGAAACACAGGATATTATGAAACACTCTGTTTATGGTTATTTATTTCTAAAATATCTTGCGCCATTAAAAGACTACTCTAGAGCTATTCTTTGTCATCATATGCCTTATAATAAATTAAAAAATTATAATATTCCTGAATGGAAGTATATTCAGATTCTTTTCATATGTGATCGTTTCGATATTCTAATGACAATATACAACGATGTCCAAGAAGCAAAGAATAAATTACTTGAACATTCTGAGACTTTGTTTTCTTTGGATATGCTTGACTTATTTTTCCAAGCAGATGTGGAACATCACTTCATAGAAGATGTTTACCTCAAAGATATCGAATTAGATTTTAGCGAGATTTCAAAAATCTTACATTCAGATGAAGAACTGCGTGCTTATCTAGATATGATCACCTATTCAATAGATTTTAGGAGTGAATATATGATAACACATACCATGACGACCAATCGCATTGCTTTACATATAGGAAAATTGATGCAAGTAAGTACTAGCGAATTAGAAAAAATTGACTTAGGTTCTATCTTTCATGATTTAGGTAAAATTGGAATACCAAGTGAAATATTGGATTTCCCAGGAAAACTAGATGATGAACAAATGATAATTATGCGAAAACACGTCGATTATACAATAGAAATTCTAGACCATTTAATTGAAGAAGATATCGTCCAGATTGCAGTACGTCACCATGAAAAATTAAACGGTACAGGGTATCCACTAGGTTTAAATGAGAATGATTTGACCATGAATGAACGTATTGTTGCAGTCGCGGATATCGTCAGTGCTTTATATGAACAGCGTAGTTATAAAGCAGCCTTACAAAAACACGAGATTGTAAAAATACTTCGTTCAAATGTGAATCATCATGAATTGGATTCTACCATTGTTGAAACCACTATAGCGCATTATGATGAGATCATAGCACAAGTTCAAAAAGAATGCGATCCTATGATTCTACTTTATAGTAAGCTTTCAAAACTGTATCCAGAAATATGTCAAAACATGGAAGAATATTTGATAAAAGGTACGAGCCTTACATAGTCTTTTATATGTACAGACATTTTCAAAAGTGATATAATATTTTCGTTCTTAATACGATTTCTATAGAGTATACTATGAGGGCAATGTTCCTCTTCAAAATGCCGGAGTGGCTCAATGGTAGAGCAATTCACTCGTAACGAATAGGTTGGGTGTTCGATTCACCTCTCCGGCACCATATAAACTAAAATCCTTTTTCATAAGGGATTTTTTTAATTTAAACGGTTGTATGGCATAAATAAATGGCATATGAAAAAGAAAGTATGCAACCAAATCAAACCGTTTATGTTAATTCTTGTTGGTTGAAATCAAGCTTCTGCTATCCTATACTTAATGTAAGGAGTGTGAAAAGTATGATTTCTCAGAATTTAATGATTTTACGAAAAAAATTCCGCTTTTCGCTTGAAGAAGTTGCGGAAAGAATTGGAGTTTCGAGACAGGCAGTTACAAAGTGGGAAACAGGTGAAACAGTTCCTGACTTACACAATTGTAAATCACTAGCAGATTTATATGGAGTCACAATAGATGATCTTGTGAGTTTTGATAGTAAAGAAAACAATTTGCATATTCCGCCAAAAGGAAAACACTGTTTTGGTACAGTCAAAGTAGGTGAACGTGGGCAAATTGTAATTCCTAAAAAAGCTCGTGATCTATTTGATATGAAAGCAGGAGATGACTTGCTCATTCTTGGAGATGAAGAACAAGGACTTGCCTTAGTGAAAGCAGATGTGTTCTTAAAGTTTGCACAAGAAATATTGAAAGGTGGAAACGAATCTCATGGAGGCAATTGAAACCATAAATCTTTCTAAATCTTATTCCAATATCCAAGCTGTGGATAAATTGAATTTCTCTGTTAAAGAAGGAGAACTCGTATCTTTATTAGGAATGAATGGAGCTGGTAAGTCGACTATAATCAAAATGTTATCGACTCTCGTATTACCAACAAGTGGAGATGCGAAAGTATATGGACATAGTATTTGCCATGATAGTTTTGAAATAAAAAAAATAATGAATGTTTCACCCCAAGAAACAACAATAGCCCCTAATCTAAACGTTGAAGAAAATCTAAGATTCATATGTGGCGTATATGGTTACTCTAAAAAGGAAGCAATACAAAAAACAAAACAAATGATAGAGGATTATACAATGCAAGCCGTAGCGCATCAAAAAGCATCTACCCTATCTGGTGGATGGCAACGCAGACTATCCATAGCAATGGCATTGATTACAGAACCAAAAATGTTATTCCTAGATGAACCTACGTTAGGGTTAGATGTTCTTTCAAGACATGAGTTGTGGGATATCATTCGTAAACTAAAACAGAAGATGTCCGTAATTCTTACCACGCATTACTTAGAAGAAGCTGAAGAATTAAGTGATCGTATCATTATTATGTCAAATGGAAAGTGTATTGTTGATGGAACGGTTGAAGAAATCAAACAGAAGGCAAACGCTACAACATTAGAGAATGCTTTTCTTTATTTCAACCAAAAGGAAAATACTTTATGAAAACGTTAACGTTCGCAAGTAGAAATACAAAAGAAATTTTACGAGATAAAGTAAATCTATTCTTCGGTATTGTATTTCCAGTCCTATTGTTAGGTTTATTAACGCTTATTCAATCAAATCTCCCTGTAGAACAATTTCCTTTACGTACGCTAGCTCCTGGTATTGCTGTATTTGGATTATCTTTTATATCTATGTTCTCAGGCTTCTTAATTGCTAAGGATCGTACAAGCTCTTTTATGATGAGATTAATGAGTTCTCCGATGAAGTCTTATAACTTTATAGGTGGTTATGTTTTACCATTGATTCCAATGTCATTCATCCAAACAACCATCTGTTATATAGCTGCTTTATGTTTGGGACTTCCTTTCTCTATTCGTATCATTGCCTGTATAATCGCCAGTGTTCCTATCAGTTTGATCTTTATAAGTATTGGATTGATATGTGGTACTTTATTTACAGACAAGCAAGTAGGCAGTTTATGTGGAGCCGTGCTTACAAACTTAGTCGCATGGCTATCTAGTACTTGGTTTGATGTTAGTTTGGTAGGAGGCTGGTTTGAAAATTTAGCAAATGCTCTACCTTTCCTTCATGCAGTTAATCTTGGTAGAAATATATATACAGGCAATTGGAATATGCTTGGTAATGATTTTGTGGTTATTCTGATGTATGCACTCACCTTAAGTGTTATTTCCATTTATGTATTCACGAGAAAAATGAAACATATGTGTTAGCGTTTGATTCTAAGTCAAACGCTTTTATTTTAATCTTCTATCTATATTTTCGTACTTCATCGACAGATCTCTTTGACCAACATATACAAAATCTAACGCGTACAAAAAAAGAAGTCTGCCTTACAGGCAAACCTCGTTATCTTCTAATAAAATGGTGGAGGTTAAGGGACTTGAACCCCTGACCCTCTGCTTGTAAGGCAGACGCTCTCCCAACTGAGCTAAACCTCCACGACTGTAATAGATTTTACCATAGTTTCATTGAATAATCAACCACGAAAGAAAAAAGGGCCAAGCCCTTAAATATTTGATAATTCTTCTTGTTTACTACTGATCTTACGATATGCACGTAAATAGATAATAAATACAAGCACAACAACTATAAGTAACAATACACAACCTGTCATGAACAATCCTGTCATCGTACTTGGATGTGTAGATAAAGAATAGTATATGTAAAGTAATGCTAAAAAGCAAATTACATCTACTGCAAGTAATGAACGCCATCCGCTTAATAAACGTTTGTATAGTGCTAATCTTGAAACACGATCACTAAAAATATTTGGTTCTGCCTCATGGATTGGCATTTCAATACGGAAATAGTTCCATACACCATCAAACTCTGCTTTCTCGTGATAGATATTTTCCCAACCAGCTTCTAAGTAGTTATCAACATATCGATCTCCATCTTTTTTATCTTTTTCATAGTATCCTAAGTGATAGTAATAATTCTTAGGTTCACCTTGACGGAAAATGTACTGCATTCCCTTTTTTGTCACGAAGTGATACCCTTGTAAAGACATATCGTGTAAATACACTGCCTCATCATCCATATCAGATACGAAGAACAGTTTGAATCGTTTAATATCTTCTAAGATAGGTGCTGTAGTCTCTTCTTTCGTTTCCACTTCAGCTGTTTGTAAAGGAGCACTCTCTTCACTAGTAGTTTCCACTTCTTTTGTCTTTAAGCTTTTTTCATCGTTCTTCTTCTTAGTTACAGCTCTGCTCGCTTTCACTTTTGTTGCAGTTTTTTCTTCCTTAGATGCACCTTCTGTTTTCTTTGCTTTTGTTGTCTTTGTAGGTTTAGCTTTTGCCGTAGCAACTGCTTTACTCGCATCCTCTAAAGCAACTGTATCTTCTGTTTTCTTTGTCTTTGTAGTTTTGGTAGTAGTCTTAGCTTCCTTTGTTGTTTCTTTCTTAGGGGCTTTTGCCTTTGTTACCTTCTTTGTATTTTCAGCATCCGCTTTAGTTTCTTTCTTTGCAGGTACTTTTTTCGTCGTGGTTGTTTTCTTTTTTATATTTTTTGAGGTATCTTCTGTTTGAAGATCTTTTGTCTCTTTTTCATTTGTTTTGTTTGTATCCATAAATAGCCTCCATTAATGTGCTACCTAATAATTTAACATGTATACCGTATCGTGTCAAATTAAACCAAATTTAGCAACTCTTGAAAAGAGTCTATTTTTCTTTCGTATTCATCCACATTTCCAAATCCATAGCTCGCAAAAATGAAAGGAATATGTGCATCAATACTAGCTTCTTTATCCTTTTGTGTGTCTCCTACATATACAGCATTTTCTACTTGATTGCGCTCCATAAGCATACGTATATTAATACCTTTTTTCTTACCAGTTCTTCCTGAACATTCATAGTCAATAATATACTTTTGAATATCGTATACAGAAAACAATGTTTCTATGTAGCCATCTTGACAATTTGATACGATATATAAATCGTGCTCTTCACTTAGTTTTGCCAATACGCTCTCTACCTCTGGATATAAATCTCCAGGATGATCTTTTAAGTATTCGCACTCCTCATTCATGCAAGTGGTAATAAGTTCCATTTGTTTTTCAAATGGATATTGAGGAAAAATAGTAGCTGCGATATCCTCAGTAACCATACCCATCACACCATGGATTTCTTCCACACTCACATGCGTATCTGGTATTCCTAGCCTTTGTATTGTTTGATTATAAGATTCTGCAATCCTCTTTGTAGAATCCCATAGGGTTCCATCTACGTCTAATATTATTGATGTTTTCATTTTTCATCACCTCATTGTTATTTATCGTAGCATATTTTACGTCAGAAATCTATCGGACCTTCTCTTTTATATACAATGTAAAGTTCGCATACCAAAACTTTTCATCATGCACGATGTCTAAACGTACAATTCTACATGTATTTAACACATCCATTTCAAATGAGGATATAGAAAGTTTGAGGTGTAAATCTTGATGTCTCATAAAAAGTGACAACATATCTCCTTCGTAATGAAACGCTTTTGTAGACCAAGTACTCGATCGATGATACTGAAAATCTTTCTTATTCTTTATTGCGAAGTATTGTTTACGAGCGAGTTGATAAAGTTGCCACCTACAGGCTATTGGTATCTCATGGAAATAAGCCATTTGAGAGAGTCTAAGTGAATGCCCCTCCTCCATTTGTTTTACTAAATCTTGTAGCTGATCCATATAGGTTTGCTCATACTCTAGTAAAATCCTTTTCTCTTCCTCCTTCATTCTAATTCTAATCTTCTTTGTAAAGTACATAATTGCACACTCCTCTCACTTTCTATATACGAGAAAAGCATGTGAAATTCCTAAATTTTCTTTGATATTTTTCATAAATATAAAAAAACACCCAATATGAGTGTTTATTGTTTAATGGCGGAGTAGGAGAGATTTTGCTTTCTATATATATATAGTGTCATTCATTGTCATTTGTTGCCATTTTATGTACTTTCAATTTCCTTTTCTGTCTTTTGTTTTCATTCTATATATTATCAATAGCCAATACTTTTCGTCTTTTTTTCGTCCTAAAACCATCACTTATCACAACAAATCAAATAATCACAAAAAGGCATTGACATTTTATACGGTATACCGTATACTATAAGCATAAAGAGAGAGATAACTCTTGGAGGTAATCATATGAAATATTCAATTAAAAGTTGGTTCTTAGCAAAAAATTTTAATCAAGAAGAAATTGATCGAATTTTAAATGGTGAGTTAGTGGTTTGGAGTCAAACAGAAAAAGCCTATCAATTCAAAGTAAAGGGTAATGCAAAAATGATCTTTTGGTGTCCTAAATCTTGTGTGGAAAGCGAATTAGAAATTTTAGTAAAAGAGGAAGAACATAAAGAGTTGATTGAAAAATCATTCGATAGTTTTGCAGCATTAAAAGATTTCGCTAAGAAGAACGGTGTTAAGGTAACTCCACATATGAAAAAATCCTCTATTTTAGCCAATATGGGTAAAGACATTTGTGAATGTGCATTAGCAAAAAATATTATTTCTGTTAAAGAATATTCAATGTTTTACTAGGGTGGACGAAATGAAAACATATACAGTAGGTTTTTATACTTTAATCAATTATGGTGGAAATTGGCAATCTGATGGAACTACTACAATATTTGGATACGATGAAGAATTTTACACAGTATCATATGACGAAGCTTTAAAGGAATTTGAAATACGTAAAAAAGAGATAACAAAGGATAACCAATTGGGGGTATCATTAACGACCTGGGAAGATGATTGTTCGATTGATGAAGTATCTTTTCAAAGTAATGAAATAAGCGAAAATTTATGGCTGGATGAATTTCTAAAGGATCGTATTTTAAATAATAACAAATTAAGCTTAATGACTGGAATTCCTACTATGACTTTGAATGATCTAAAAAATGGAAAATCTAACTTTGAAAATGTAAAAGTCAAAAATGCAGTGAAAATCGCCAAAGCTTTAGACATGAGTGTTGAAGAACTTTATGAAAAATCAAAGAAAAGTTAAGCACATAAATATTGGCGATAAATATGGACGATTACTCGTTCTCGATTATATTGGTACTACAGGAACAAAAGATAAGCAATACAAGACATACAGATGCAAATGCGAATGCGGAAAGATTATGGATGCTAAAGGCTATCTTCTTTCATCTAAACGTGTTCAATCTTGCGGATGCTTGAAGGTTAGCAAAATCAAAGAAATTGCCAAAGCAAACATCATAGACCATACAAATATCGGGCTTGTAGAAAAGAAGACCATACGTTCGAACAATAAAAGTGGATGTAACGGAGTCTATCAAAACTCAAAAGGAAGTTGTATCGCAATGATTACGTTTCAAGGGAAACGAAAATATCTTGGTTCTTTTGATACAAAGAAGGAAGCAATACATGTAAGAAAAGAAGCAGAAAAAGTAGTCGATGAAATATTAGATGAAATAAAAAAAATCCCTACCTCCAATTAAGGAAGTAGGGATTTTTATCTAAAATGTTCCATATGGCTTTACATTAACACCATTCGCATTAGTTTCTCCAACCGCAACCCAGCGACGAGTTCCATCTTTGCCGATGTATGAACACCAAATATAGCCTTCACGCTTAACATAACCGTCGTAGTTAAACGATAGTCCGGGTTCATACCAATCGCCTGTAAGAGCTCCTTTAGTGCTAGGTGCACGTCTAATGTTCAACTTGTCAACA
>JAVWJF010000047.1:0-12356 GCA_036639195.1 Longicatena sp. | reverse complement strand
ATTGTATGAACAAGGGAAGAAACCAAGTGTGTTTGCACATTACTTTAAAGGGAAAAATCGTCGTGTAAAGGATAGCGATGAAAATGAACAGAAATATGCGAAAAAGAAGAAGAATGAAGAAGTAGAACCTGTAAAAGCAGAAAAGAAAGAAATGGAAATTGAAGATTTGGCACAGAAACAAGATGCTGGATTTGATCAATTATTTGATAATATTGTAAATGAATCAGAGAAAAAAGAAGAAAGTAGAAAAAATGATAAACAAAAAGCAAAACAAGTAGAAATAGAAATTGAAGAAACACCAGTTCCTAAGAAGCGTCCTCGTAAAACGAAGAGCGATGAAGTGGTGAAAGAAGATGTGAAAAAGGAAGTAAAGAAAGAAGAACGAAAACCTTCTTCTATATCCACTATGGGTGCGGATTTATTTGACGATGTTGTAGAACCAGAAACGATTGTTCTACATTACGAATCTGCCGATGATGACGAAGTGAAAAAGACCAAAGAAGGGAGTGATTCCTAATGGCGAAGAAGAAAAAGAAAAAGACAGAGCTTAGTTCTGAGGGAAAAACAGAACTTGCTAAGGCGATAGCCGAGAAATCGCAAACTTTTGCGAAGACATATGCTAGAGTAGAAATACAAATCAGTAAATTTTTCCGATGGATTAGTGGTTGGTTAGACAAATTGTTGTTCAACCAAAAACATGGAAAAGTAGTTGCGTTGATATTAGCGATTTTGGTATACGTATCTATGAATTCCGCTAATGCGAATATTTTTGAATCAACAAAAAGTGCAGAGGATTTAGGTTCCTATGATGTATCACAAGTGATCTCTTCACAGAACTATGAAGTTATTGGATTACCTAAGAAAGTAAAAGTTCGTGTAATTGGCGATTTGAGCGATATCAAAAACATTAAGCAACAGAGTAATTTTCGAGTGATTGCGGATATGACAAATATGACAGAAGGTGTACATGAGGTAACATTTACTACAGAGGGAGCTCCTTCTCATGTGGATGTTGTACTAGAACCTTCTAGTAAAATGGTTACCATTAAGAAGAAATCCATTCGTAAGTTCAATGTGGGATATGATTTCTTGAATCGTTCGGTTATGGATAGTACCTACGATTTAGGGGAACCTGTATTGGAACAAGGGGAAGTACTAGTAAGAGCAAGTACGGAAACATTGGATAAGATCGCATATGTGAAAGCACTTGTAAAAGTTGGAAAGAATGTTACTTCTGATTTTGAAACGAAAGCAAAAGTGTATGCGTATGATAGTAATGGGAATCGTATGAATGTAGATATTATTCCAGACACATTATTAGCAAAAGTTAAGGTCTCTCGTCCTGAGAAGAATGTAGACGTTGTCTTGTCTCCGACAGGAACGATACCAAATGGAAAAGCGATAGAATCCTATACGGTAGATTATCCTGAGGTTACAATATACGGTAGTCAAGCGGTATTAGACAATATCATCGAGCTACCAATCACGATACCAGCCTCTACGCTGACTGGTGATAAAGAAATATCTATGCCAATCATTTTACCAAATGGTGTAACTAAAGTTTCAAAAGGAATTGTAAATTTCACCATCAAACTGGCGAAGGCAGAAAGTCGTACAGTAAGCAATGTAGATATCGACTTAGTCAATAGTTTGGATGGTTTCGATTTTACAATCGAAGGAATTACAACTAGTGAAGTTACGGTAAAAGGTGCTAAGACAGTCATTGATTCTGTAGAAAGCAAAAATATTAAGATTTCCGCTGATTTGAGTAAAATCAATAAAGCAGGAACGTATGAAGTAGAAATGTTAGTAGAAGGTAGCAATAAATTAGCAAGTTATGAATTAAAGACTACAACTGTAAAAGTAAAGGCTGTAAAGAAACAGTAAAAGGAAGGATGTAATTTATGGGAAAATATTTTGGAACAGATGGCGCAAGAGGTCGTGCAAATGGAACATTGACATTGGATATGGCGGTATCAATAGGTCAATATTTAGGATGGTATTATGGAAAGAAACGCCATGCGAAAATTTTAATTGGAAAAGATACTCGTTTATCTAGTGATATGTTTGAAATGGGATTAGCTGCTGGGGCTACTTCTACTGGTGCAAGTGTGTATTTGTTAGGGGTGTGTCCGACACCTTCTGTATCTTATTTAATTCAAAAAGAGCACTTTGATTGTGGTATTATGGTAAGTGCTAGTCACAATCCATTCTATGACAATGGAATCAAGTTGTTTAATGGTGCAGGTTGTAAAATGGATCCTGAAACTGAGAACTTAGTAGAACGCTATATTGATGGTTTAGAGGAAATTGAACTGGCTCATGAAGAAAAGATTGGTAGTGTACTTGAATGGTCTGAGGGATTGGAACTTTATGAATCTTGGTTGAAATCCATCGTACCAATCGATTTGAATGGAATCAATGTATTATTGGATTTGTCTAATGGTAGTGCAACAAGTTGTGCAGCTGAAACTATGACGTCTTTAGGGGCTACTGTAGAGGTTATTCACTCTTCTCCTAATGGAATTAACATCAATAACAAATGTGGCTCTACGCACCCTGAATTGCTTCAGAAGATGATGCGTGAAGGAAACTATCATGCAGGGTTTGCTTTTGATGGTGATGCGGATCGTTTGATTGCGGTAGATGAAGAAGGTAACTTGATTGATGGTGACTACACAATGTTTATTTGTGGACGTTATATGAAAGAAAAAGGATTATTAAAAGATGATGTTGTGGTAACAACTGTTATGAGTAATCTTGGACTTTATCATGCTCTAAAAGATAGCAATATCAAATATGAACAAACTGCAGTAGGAGATAAATATGTTTATGAATGTATGAGTGAACATGGTTACTCTATCGGTGGAGAACAATCAGGACATATTATCTTCAATGAACATGCGAATACAGGAGATGGTTTATTAACCGCATTGAAGCTGTTAGAAATCATGGTAGATAGAAATAAATCACTAAAAGAATTAGGAGAAGATTTATTTATTTATCCTCAATTATTAATCAATACTCCTGTAAAAGATAAACACGCGGCTTTAGAAGACAAAGACCTATTAAAGGTTGTGGATGAAGTTGCAGCTGAATTAGGTGATGAAGGTAGAATTTTAGTACGTCCTAGTGGAACAGAACCACTTGTACGTGTTATGGTAGAAGCAAAGAGTGATGAATTATGTGAGAAGTATGTAAATCACGTAGTAAATTTCATAAAAGAGAGAGGACTTTAAGAAAGTCCTTTTTTTTTCACATAATTTAGTCTAAAATAGAGGTATGAGGTGATTTATATGAAAAAAGTGATTTGTGTTGTAGAAGATGAAAAAGCAATCAATGACTTAGTGAATCAATATTTAAAAAAAGAGGGGTACGAAGTACGTTCGTATTATACATATGAAGAGGCAAGTGCGCATGTAATGGATGATGATGTGCATTTATGGATTCTTGATATCATGTTGGATGATAAGAGCGGATTTGATTTGATCGAAGAAATTCGTCTACAAGGAAAAGAGATTCCTGTAATCTTTATGTCTGCACGTGATAAAGAGTTTGACCGTATCATTGGCTTAGAAAAGGGAAGTGATGATTACATTACCAAACCATTCTCTCCCAAAGAACTTGTGTTACGTGTAAACAA
Organism: Longicatena sp.; assembly: GCA_036639195.1. GTDB lineage: Bacteria > Bacillota_I > Bacilli_A > Erysipelotrichales > Erysipelotrichaceae > JAVWJF01. Next base: position 8,713 of record JAVWJF010000047.1, on the reverse strand, counting down.
CGTTATGAAACGTGTGTATAAAGATGCGAATAATCGTATCTTAATTGATGGATATGAATTGGATGAAGAACAACGTAAAGTGTTCGATCATGGACAGGAAATTGATTTAACCACAAAAGAGTTTGATCTTTTAATGATGTTTATAAAAAATAAAGGGATGGCCTTTAACCGTGATAAAATCTTGACAAGTGTTTGGGAAGAAAATTATTTTGGTAGTGATCGTGTTGTGGATGATACGTTGCGTCGTCTTCGTAAGAAACTTCCAAATCTAAATATTCATACCATTTATGGATATGGATATCGTTTAGGTTAACATGAAGCGCTTTAATGAATTCATCAAACAATTATCACTAACGCAACAATTGTTTGCGTTGATTTTCTTCTTTGTAACGTTCTTTACTGTATTCTTTTTTGTATATGTAAATGGAAACGTAAATACGGCAATACAAGATCAAATCTATAACCAATTGGATAGTACGCAAAACTCATTGATCGCAAGTAGCCAAGAAGCTACAGAAAGTGAAGCGAGTTGGTATGTAAGTGTATCTGGGTTTGACTCTTTAACTGCACGTGTGGTTCAGGTAAATGATCAAACAAAGATTGTTATTGACCCAAGTGCAGCAAGTGAGATGGATGTTGTAACTAATAGTAAAGAATGGACAGCCATAGCGAACTCTGCAGTGCTATTAAGCAAAAGTGATAGTAATAGAACACATGGTAAGGTATTGAATGTTGCGGGTGAGCACATTGATTCTTTTTATAGTATTTCTAAATTAAGTGATAACTACCTATTGATTACACGTACTTATAGTGACAACATGAATAAGCTAGAAAGTATGATTTTTAATAGTGTTGTATATATTACGGTCATCGTAGTTGGATTTTTCTTCATCGTGTTGATGATGTGGGTAATTACCTTAATTCATCCACTCAATCAAATTCGTAACTATATCGAACGTGTGAAACTTGGAAAAGATGCGGAATTACGTGTAAATCGTAAGGATGAAATTGGAGAACTTGCGGATGCGTTAGTGAGTATGCGTGATGAATTACGTAAACAAGAAAAGACCAAGGAAGAAATGATTCATAATATATCTCATGATTTAAAAACACCAATTGCGACCATTAAATCGTATGGAGAAAGTATCAAGGATGGTATTTATCCTTATGAAACCCTAGAGAAGAGTGTAGATGTCATTATTGAAAATGCAGAACGTTTAGAAGAAAAAGTTCATTCTCTATTGTTTATGAATCGTGTAGAATACCTGATTTCTCAGGATTGTGAAGGTATCGCTTCTGATATGAAGGATATTATTGAGCTCGTTATTCAAAATATCAAAGTTATTAAACCAGAGATTCAAATAAAAACAGATTTAGAAGAAGTCTTCTTTGATGGGCTTGCAGAACCATGGCGCGTTGTCGTAGAGAACATCATTGAAAATGCACTACGCTATGCAAGAACTACCATTGACATTCGTTTAAGTGAAGAAGATGGCTTAACGATTGCCAATGATGGACCAAGCATGGATGAAGAACGTATCAAGGTATTATTCAAACCATATGAGATGGGACAAGGAGGACGTTTTGGTTTAGGTCTATCCATTGTCGCAAAAGTTTGTGGTGCGAATCATTACGAAGTATATGGAGAGAATACTGCCGATGGAGTTATCTTTAGAATCTATCGCGATAGCGCTCCATATAAGAAAAAATAATGTAGAACAGAGTATGTGTCTTAGAACATGTACTCTTTTTTTGAAAGTAGGTCAAAGCTACAAATACATTTCATATACTTGAAGGAGGAGGTTCACTATGTATACTATTCAAGGAATTCAATGGAATGTGAGTGTAGAGGGAGAAGGGGATTGTATCGTTCTACTTCATGGCTGGGGTCAAAATCAATATATGATGAAATTCATTGCGGATCACTTTCGAACAAATTATAAAGTTATTAATATGGATCTTCCAGGATTTGGTGAAAGCGAAGAACCAAAAGAAGTTTGGGATGTTCGAAAATATGCAGATGCGTTGTATGAATTATTAACAATGTTAGGAATTGAAAAACCAATCCTTATAGCACACTCCTTTGGTGCACGTATTGCGATTCGTTATGCGATTTGTTATCCAGTGGATAAACTCATTTTAACAGGAGCTGCGGGTATTAAGAATAAACGAGGATTGATGTATTACTTAAGAGTATATACGTATAAATGCTTTAAAAGATTGCATGTATCTACCAATATGGGAAGTGTAGATTATCAAAATGCAAGTCCAATTATGAAAGGAGTTTTGGTAGCAAGTGTAGAAGACGATCTTACGTATTGTCTAGATCATATTCCATGTGAGACACTGCTTGTATGGGGAGAAAGAGATATGCAAACACCTCTTTGGATGGGAAAGAAAATGGAACAAGAAATACCCAATGCGACCTTAATCACGCTTCCAAGAGAAGACCATTTTGCCTATTTTCATCAAAGCTTACGTTTCGTTGGTATTGTAGAGGCATTCTTATATGGATAAGATTCAAAATGTATTATTCCTATTCGTATTATCTTTTTTTCTATATACCCCAATGAAACGCAGCATTCATATGTACCAACAAAATCGTTACCAAATTAAGCGTTATGAAACATGGCTACTACATGAAGTAAAGTATAAAAGGGTGTCCATCCAAAGAACCTTTTTATGTTTGTTGGGTGTATATGGTTTATTTTTTGTATCCCATGAAGAATTACCCTTACAACTACTAATTTTATTATTGCTTATATATTCATATGTTTTCTTTAAAATGGAAGATATGAAAGAGTATCGAAAACCCCTTGTATTTACACATCGAGTACAACGGTTATTATTTGCGTTTTATTTGTTTTATATAGTATGTTTTGTATTCTTATTACAGATATTATCGAATGATGTTTGGATAGCTTGTGTTCCTTTTTTATACTTTTCTCCATGGTTTTTTCTTATGATCATTGCGTATTTGACACAACCCATAGAAGAGAGAATACGTATGTATTTTGTTAAAGATGCTCAAAAAATATTACGAAGCCATAAGCATCTTCGTTGTGTTGGAATCACTGGGAGTTATGGAAAAACATCTATTAAAAATATTTTACACACCTTGTTGTCAGATACGTATTACACACTACAAACCCCACACTCCTATAATAATCTAATGGGGATTACGCTTTCCATACGTCAACATTTACAAAATCTACATGAGATTTTTATTTGCGAAATGGGTGCGGATCATGTGCATGAAATCGAGCGTTTGATGGAGTTTGTTCAACCACAGTATGGTTTCGTAAGTGCAGTTGGGCCACAACATCTTTCTACCTTTCATTCCATGGAGAACATTCTTCATGAAAAGATGCAAATGATTGAAAAGCTACCAAAGGATGGAATTGGATTTATCAATTATGATAACCCATATATTCGTGAGTACAAAATTCAAAATACGTGTACCATTGTGACGTATGGAACTCGTCCTGAGTGTAAGTATCGAGCAGCGAATATTACCTATTCTAAAGCTGGAAGTAGTTTTGATGTGGTCTATCAAAAAGAACGACATACATTTTCTTGTAAGCTTTTAGGACGTCATAACGTAGTAAATATTACAGGAGCGATAGCGGTAGCACATACGCTAAATGTATCTTGGGATGTTCTCAAACAACTGGTTTCTAGTTTATCCTATGTAGAACATCGCTTACAAATTATCGAAAATGAAGCTTATACAATTATAGACAATGCGTACAATTCAAATCCAGAAGGAGCTCATTACGCATTAGAAGTAATGAAACAACTGGATGGTAAACGAGTTATTATAACCCCTGGTTTTTTAGATCTTGGAAAAGATAGCAAACAGGCTCATTATGAATTTGGTTGTTATATGGCGCAATGTGTAGATGAAGTAATTCTTGTTGGGAAACAACAAACAAAAGATATCGTAGTAGGCTTACGAGAAAAGAAGTTTCCATTATCCAAATTGCATATCGTAACTACGATACAAGAAGCATTTTCATGTTTGAATTCAATAGCTACGCCAGATACAACGGTTTTATTGGAAAATGATCTTCCAGATGCATTCAACCATTAACCATTTTTAGGCGAACGCATACACTAGACTGTATGAAAGGAAGAATGCTATGAAACTTAGAGTTGTTGTTGTATTTGGTGGTGAATCCGTAGAACATGAAATTAGTATCCTCTCTGCACATCAGGTGATGGAGGAAATGAATCCTTATTTGTACGAAGTCATTCCATTATACCTTTCTAAAGACGGTAAAATGTATCATGATATTACACTATGTTCTTTAGAGACGTTTGAAGAGATGGAAAAAATCCCAGGTTATTGTAGTGAGGTTACGTTGATTCATCGCAACCAACATTTTTATATCATCCCTGTTAAGCATTCTCTATTTGCTAAGGAAAAAGAATTCGATATCGTATTTCCAATCCTACATGGTACGCATGGAGAAGATGGAAGTTTTCAGGGATTTTTATCAACTTTAAAAATTCCATATGTTGGACCACGTGTATTGGGAGGTGCTATTGGACAGGATAAAATTATAATGAAACAGGTGTTAGAAGATAGTGCTCTCCCTATTGTTCCATGGTATTATTGGACATTATCCAAACCATTGGATGATTCTTTTTTTCGTAAAGCGGAAAGATTGGGATATCCTCTTGTAGTGAAGCCGGCTAATCTAGGAAGCAGTATTGGTATTAGTATTACACATAATGAAGTAGAACTTCATAAGGCAATGATCGAAGCATATCAATACGATCGAAGAGTCATTATTGAAAAAGTTGTGGAGAACCTTCGAGAGATTAACTGTTCTATACTTGGAGATGAAGTGGAGTGTATCGCCAGTGTGTTAGAAGAAGTAAAAAAACAAGATGATATTTTATCATATAAGGACAAATATATTGGAGTGGATGCGAGCAAAGGTATGCAAAATGCACCACGTAAAATTCCTGCTGATTTAGAAGAAGATTTAACATTAGAAATTCAAGAACTCGCAAAAGAAACCTTTAAAACATTGTGTGGTAGTGGCGTTAGTAGGATAGATTTCCTAATGAATGATGAAAGCAAAGACTTATATATCAATGAGATTAATACCATACCTGGATCTCTTTCTTTTTATCTCTGGCAAAAAAGTGGCATTCCTTTTCCAGAACTAATTACTCGTTTATTAGATATGGCAATTAAGCAATATGCTAGAGATCAAAAACAAATCTATTCCTACCCAACCAATATTTTAACGATGAAACATCAAGGGATGAAAGCAAAATAAAAAGAGGCTGTAACAAATAAGAAACAGCCATAACATAAAAACCACGTCAAACTCATAAGAGTACGACGTGGTTTTTTGTATAATTTAACTATGGAAAACAACGATGTGTTAGAGTTAAATTATACATACCTAAGCAATATAGATTACACTACACAACAGATGATTTTACCACTAGATTTAGGAAAAAAGTTAAATTCTTCAGATCCAGTGTTCAGTTTTCTTAAAGTGATGGAAGGAGTCAATTGGAATAAATACCTGTCACACCCGATACGTAAAGCTCGTGAAGAATGCAATCCTTTTTTTAGTCTATAGGTGCCATATAGAACCCACCATAGAATTCTTCTGTACGTAATACATTGATGATGACATTTGGATCTGTTTCCCTTAACAGATTGGCAATATCCGCAACCTCATAAGAGGATACGACTGTATGCAATAAATACATCTTCTTTTTACTGAATCCACCATATCCTTGGATACAAGAAATTCCATGACGATAATGTTCTACATAACGATCCACCATCATTTCTGGATTGGTTGTAGTAATTTGTAAGGTAACTCGTTCATAACGATGATGAAAGGTAGATATGGTTTTTGTCATAATGAATTGAAATACAATGGAGTATCCCGCATAAATCCAACCAAACATATACCCGAAGATACATAAGATTAGAGCATTAAATATAAAAATCTGTTCCCATATAGAACGATTGATTTTATTAGATACATACAACGCAATAAAATCAGTACCACCAGTAGAGGCACTTCCCTTAAGTGCTACTACCACACATAAGCCATATAGGAATCCTCCAAAGATTACATTCAATACAACATCATCAAACAAAGGAGAAAAATTACAAATGTTCAAGAATATGGAGGTGAGGGCAAACTGTATACTAGAAAGTATGGTAAACTTTTTACTGATACTTTTATAACATACCAAGGCAACAGGAATGTTGAGTGCTAAAATGGCTATTGAAGTAGAAATGTGTATACCATATAAAGAACTAATCTTATCGATTAAGATGGCTACACCAGTAAACCCACTACTTAGTAAATTGCTAGGATTGATAAAAGCTTGAATTACATACGTTTGTAAAAGCGCAGAAACAATGACTGCAATAATACTGAATACATAGCGAAGCTTTTTGTTTTTCATAGAATGTGTTAACATAAGAGACCCTCTTTCCAAGTTCCATATAATTATAATGCCTTTCCTTTTGCGTTTTATCAAAAGGATTTCCTAGGCAGTAGGAAGAAATATATTCATAATACTTCCTAAGTGCTAGGAAATTATGTTAAATTATTCCTAGGAAATTTTTCTATATAATATCATTAGAGAGGATTGACAAAATGGGACTAAATAAAAGACAAGAAAGAATTATCATGATGATGAATGATTCTAACGATTGGATTACTGGAAAAGAGTTATCGAAACTTTTAAATGTGTCGGATCGTACAGTGCGTTCAGATATCGATTCTATCAACCGTTATTATGAAAATGCGTTGATTGAATCAAACCTTCGTTATGGATATCATTTGAATCAAGAGATTCTTCGTACACTCAATATTGAGATTGAGCAACCAATTGCCCAAACACCACAAGAACGCTGTGTGTATATCATTCAACAGCTCTTATTTCAACGAAACGAATTAAGTATTACAAACTTACAAGATCAAGTGTTTGTAAGTGAGTATTCCATAGATAACGATATTAAGCGTATTAAGAAAATGATCGAACCTTATGAAAATTTGAAATTGGTACGTTCTAAGAACTTCATCCATTTGGAAGGAAGTGAAGAGAGTAAGCGTAAACTATATAAAGATTTATTGGCAGAAGAAACACAAGGGAATTTCTTAAACTTGAATAACCTTGCGGCTTTGTATAACGATTTTGATTTGTTGGTTGTGAAAGATACTCTTGAACAAACATTCAACAAATATAATTTTCATGTACGAGAAATGGCATTTCCAATGTTAATGGTACATGTTGGAATTGCGATTGAAAGAATTTTACGACATAACTACATACAAACGGAAAGAAACAACGATGAATTGAAAGAAAGTCAAGAGTATAAAATTGCTTGTGAGTTCTTCCAAAATACTGCGAAAAAAATTCGCATTGAAATCGTAGAAGATGAAGTAGCGTTATTGGCTTTGTTATTGATGGGGAAAAAGGGAACGAATTATTCAAAAGATTTGGTTCATGAATCCCATCATAGTTTGACGAGTGATGAAATCATCGATGGTATGTTGGAAGTTATCCATGATGATTTTGATATTGATTTTGCACAGGACGTCGATTTGCGCATTGGATTGAAAATGCATATGCAATCCTTAATGGAACGTCAAATGAAAAAAATCGATGTATCAAATGTATACCTACAAGAAATCAAACGTAAATATCCTCTTGTATTTGAAATGGGGATACGAGTTGCACGTTATCTTGAAGAACAGTTAAATGAAGTCATCAGCGAAAATGAAATTGGATTTTTGTCACTTCATTTAGGATCTGCTTTTGAACGCGCAAATCTTTCAGGGAAGTATCGTGTAATTATGATTTATCCTCATGATCAAGCATTAAGTAATATGTGTGTTCGTAAGGTAGAAAATAGATTTGGTGAGCGTATGGGTATCGTGGATTGTTTGAATTTCTTCGAACAGAAAACCATTTTAGATGCCAAACCAGATTTGATTTTAACAACATTACCATTACAACATGATTTAGATATTGCAACCATACAAATTTCACTCTTTGTGAATTTGGAAGATGAAAGTCGTATCTTTCAAGCATTAAACTTATTGGATAAAAAACGTTTCCAAAAAGAGTTTGAAGAAGGAATTTCAGGAATGATCGAACCACGTTTCTTCTACACGGATGTGGATTTAGCAACTCATGAAGATGTGATCAACTATATGTGTGATAACTTACAAGAAGCTGGATATATTCCTGAAGGTTTCAAAGAATCCGTATTGAAAAGGGAATCCTTGTCCGCAACTTCATTTGCGTACAGTTTTGCTGTTCCACATAGCTTCAATGTAATGAGTATCAAATCCAACATATCGGTCGCAATCCTAAAAAATCCAATTCCTTGGGGGCCTTTTGAGGTAAAATTAGTAATTTTATTGGCTATCAATGAAGAAGATCGATCTATGTTGAAATTATTCTTTGATTGGTTGAGCAATGCAGTTAGTGATGCCAATCGCTTTGCGACGCTTTTAGAAAGTCGTGATTATAATGATTTTATTGCACGTATTGTTGAGTAAGGAGAAAAGTTATGGCAAAGACAAAGACCACAACGAAATATAAAGAACCAAAGACGCAGTATAGAGAAAAGAAATTGGGTCTTATTGACCGCTTAAGTATCGCGCTTCTAAAGAAACAAGAACAAATCGTAAAAGATACAGAGCATCCACCT
>JAVWJF010000046.1:0-12438 GCA_036639195.1 Longicatena sp. | reverse complement strand
CAAACGGTTACGATGTAACAGTATGTGACATCAAACTTGAATGGGCACAAGGTGGTATTGACAAAATTGCAGGTAAATTAGATAAATTAGTTGCAAGAGAAAAAATGACTGCTGATGCAGCAAACGCTGTAAAAGCAAACTTGAAAGCTGGAGAATACAAAGACTTAGCTGACTGCGATTTAGTAGTAGAAGCAGTTCTTGAAAAAATGGAAGTGAAAAAAGAATTATTTACTGCATTGGATGAAATCTGTAAAGATTCTTGTATCTTTGGTTCTAACACATCTTCTCTTTCTATTACAGAAATTGCAACTGGAATCAAACACAATGTAATTGGTATGCATTTCTTCAACCCAGCAGATCGTATGAAACTAGTAGAAGTAATCTCTGGTATCAACACTCCAGTTGAAACTAAAAATGCAATCATTGAAATCTCTAACTCTTTAGGAAAAACTCCAGTAGAAGTTGCTGAAGGTCCAGGATTCGTTGTAAACCGTATCCTTATTCCTATGATCAACGAAGCTGCTTGTATTCTTCAAGAAGGAATCGCTTCTGTTGAAGACATCGATACTGCTATGAAACTAGGTGCTAATCACCCAATGGGACCTTTAGCATTAGGTGATTTAGTTGGTTTAGATATCGTTGAAGCAATCATGGATGTACTTTACAATGAAACAGGTGACACAAAATATCGCTGCTGTACTTTAATTAGAAAAATGGTACGTGGTAAGAAATTAGGTCAGAAAACTGGCGTAGGATTCTACGACTACTCTAAATAATTAAACAAAACATACGTGAATCTATAATTGCCATCCATGGAAATTGTGGGTTCACGCTTTTAAAAGGAGAGGAAAACTAACATGGAAACTATTTTATTAACTACTGAAGGACATGTTGCTACTATCACAATCAACCGTCCACAAGCTTTAAACGCATTAAGTACTTTGGTATTAACAGAATTAAATCAAGCATTAGATGAAGTAAATGCAAACAATGATGTATATGCAGTTGTAATTACAGGTGCAGGAGAAAAATCATTCGTAGCAGGTGCTGATATCGCTGAAATGAAAGACAAAGATGTAAAGGCTGCTGCTGAATATGGTGAATTCGGAAATGCAGTATTGCGTAAGATTGAAACATTCCGTTGTCCAGTTATCGCTGCAATCAATGGATTTGCACTTGGTGGTGGATGTGAACTAGCAATGAGCTGTGATATTCGTGTTGCAAGTGAAAATGCTGTATTCGGTCAACCTGAAGTTGGCTTGGGTATCACTCCAGGATTTGGTGGAACACAACGTCTTGCTCGTTTAGTTGGTGCAGGAATTGCAAAAGAAATGATTTTTGGTGCTCGTAACATTAAAGCGGATCGTGCTTATGCTATCGGTTTGGTAAATAGTGTTGTAGCTAGTGAAGAATTGATGCCTACAGTTATGAAAATGGCAAATGGTATTGCTAAAAATGCTCCAATTGCTGTTGCTTATTCTAAAAAAGCAATCAATGAAGGTTTACAAACGGATATCGATGGTGGTATCGCAGTAGAAGTTAGAGAATTCTCTAATTGTTTCGCTACTGAAGACCAAACTTATGGTATGACTTGCTTCCTTGAAAAAGCAAAAGAAAAGACATTCTCAAACAAATAGGATACTATAAAGGAAATATACGAATATAGTATAAAGGAGGTAAATCGTTATGGGTAAAGTAATGAGTCTTGAACAAGCAGTTTCTATGATACCAGATAACGCTACTGTTGGTGTTGGTGGTTTTATTGGATGTGGACATCCTCAAGAATTTTCAGTAGGAATCGAAGAATCATTCCTTAAGAGTGGTCATCCTAATAATATGACTATTATGTTTTCTGCGGGAATTGGTGATGGAACTGATAATCTAGGGTTGAATAAGCTTGGTCATGAAGGTCTATTGAAAAGAATTATAGGAGGTCATTGGGGTTTGATTCCAAAACTTCAAAGACTAGTATTTGAAAATAAGGTAGAAGGTTATAATCTTCCACTTGGGACAATTTCATTAATGTTCCGTGATATTGCGGGACATCGCGCAGGAACGTTTACCAAAATTGGCTTAAAAACATTTGTTGACCCTCGTTTAGAAGGGGCAAAGATGAACGAACGTTCAAAAGATGATTTAATTGAATTGGTAACCATTGATAATGAAGAATGGTTACGTTATAAACCGTTCCCGGTGAATGTTGCACTTATCCGTGCAACATATTGTGATGAAAATGGAAATGCAACAATGGAGAAAGAAGCAGCTACATTGGATTCTTTATCCATTGCACAAGCAGCAAAAAACTCTGGTGGTATCGTATTATTACAGGTTGAAAAAGTTGTGAAAAACGGTACCTTAGATCCTAGAATGGTAAAAATTCCAGGAATCTATGTAGATGGTATTGTTGTTTCTCGTCCAGAGAATCATATGCAAACATATGCTGAACAATACAATCCTGCACTAAGTGGAGAAGTGAAAGTACCTGTGAACTCTATTGAACCAATGAAATTGAGTGAGCGTAAGGTAATTTGTCGCCGTGCAGCAATGGAATTAAATCCAGAAGCTATTATCAATCTTGGTATTGGTATGCCAGAGGGAATAGCTAATGTCGCTAATGAAGAAGGATTGCCTGGTCTTAAACTAACGGTTGAGGCAGGTGGAATCGGTGGAGTTCCTATGGCTGGAACTGCATTTGGTACATGTACAAATCCTGATGTAATTATCGATCAACCATATCAGTTCGACTTCTATGATGGAGGAGGACTTGGTCAGGCATTTTTAGGATTAGCAGAGTGTGACAAAGATGGAAATATCAATGTAAGTCGCTTTGGACCTAAAATCGCTGGATGTGGAGGATTCATTAATATAACACAAACTGCACCTGTTGTTGTATATTGTGGAACATTTACTGCGAGTGGATTGAAAATTGCATTTGAAGATGGAAAACTGCAAATTTTACAAGAAGGTAAAATTAAAAAATTCAAGAATGAAGTCGAGCAAATTACATTCTCAGCAGAATTTGCGACTGATACAGGACAGAAAGTGCTATATGTTACAGAACGTGCTGTATTTGAATTGATTGAAGGGAAATTAACCTTGGTAGAAGTTGCACCTGGTATTGACCTTGAAAAAGATGTATTAGCTCATATGGAATTTAAACCAGCAATTTCTAAAGATTTAAAATTGATGGATGAACGTCTATTTAGACCAGAAACTATGGGGTTAAAATAAAATCGAAATAGGAATCGTAAGATTCCTATTTTTTTTTGGGAAAGAATGGAAGACTATAAATACAGGGGACTAAAGAATGAAAACTTCTATTATTAAGATATCTTAAGGTAACTTTTCTTGTTAATTATTACAAAACTTGTAATAATTAAGGTATACTATTTGTAGAGATGGAGGAACTATGGTAAAAGGAAAAAGAAAGAATAAAATTCGTTACAAAAGATTAGCGCTGGTCATTGTGGTTTCTATCCTGCTAATCAGTGTATTAGGAGTCGGGATATCTATGCTTCTCAATAATGATCCATATGCTAAATATGATGTGTATGAAGAAGGCAATAAACGTGCAGGAACTATGGAACATTATACGAAAACGGAAGATGATCAATATCACCATTCATTTTATTATCCAAAGTTTGAGGATGAAGCTTTAAATAAAATTATTGCATCATATAAGGATAAGAATTTGACTTATAAGGATTCGAAAGGAATGTATTATACTAATGTAGATTACAGTAGTGATGAAGTGTTTGAACAATATATTACATTATCCTTTCACAAAACAGTTAAAAATGAAGAGGAAAAAGTTTTACAGGAAAGTTGGGAGTATATAAACTACGATAAAAAAGCAAAGAAAGTCCTGACTGTAAATGATGTATTAAGGCGTGAATATATAACGATGATGAAGAAAAATCATGGTGAAATAGCAGTAGATAGTATAAAGATGAGTAACCTCAATCAATTTCTAATTGGGAAGGAACAAATCGTGTTCCACATAGATGGAAAAAAATTACCTATTAAGTACAAAGATTACGCAAAGTATATCAAACTTAAAAATAGTAAAATTGATTCTTTGTACCAACAAGAAACAATCGTTACAAAGCAACAAAAAGTAGATCCAAGTAAGCCTATGATTGCTTTTACATTTGATGATGGACCTCATGCGACAAATACAGATGCAATTATGAAGGAATTTGAAAAGTATGGAGGAAGTGCAACCTTCTTTATGCTTGGTAAAAATGCAGCTACATATCCAGACATGGTGAAACAAATATATGAAAGAGGCTTTGAATTAGGGAATCATTCATGGGACCATTCTATGCGAATAGCTGCAAATAAAAAAGATTTTATGAACAAGGATGAAGTTATTGATGAAATATACAACACCCAAGATGCAATTTACAAAGTCTGTGGTGAAGAACCTTCATACTTTCGTCCTCCATATGGATCTTTAAATCAAAATGTACGTGATGTATCTACGTTAGATTTTGCATTATGGAATGTAGATACAAACGATTGGAGAAGTCGTGATGCCAATGTAATAAGCCAAAACATTATGAAGGATGTAAAAGATGGCGCAGTAATACTATTGCATGATATCTATGATTCCTCTGCTGATGCAATAAAAAAAGCCTTACCTCAATTACATGAACAAGGATATCAATTTGTGTCGTTATCTACTTTAATGCAACACAAACAAGATTTGCTTTTAAATGCAAATACAGTTATAGGCACAGAAAACTAATATCCGTGGTGATATTAGTTTTTTTAGCATATTTCTGCTCTATTCCTTCATAGCATTTTATTTATATTTGCGCTATAATTAAAGCCATATGGAGGAATCGATTATGAAGTATAGTTTTAGTAATGATTATAGCGAAGGTGCACATCCAAGTATTATGAGTGCGTTACAAGAGAGTAATTTAATACAATCTGTGGGGTATGGATTGGATGAATATTGTGAGATGGCAAAAAAAAGCATTCAGAAAGAATTAGAATGCGAAAACTGCGATATACATTTTTTAGTAGGAGGAACACAAGCGAATACAACGATTATTGCATCTGCGTTGCGTCCTTTTGAATGCGTTATTTCTGCGGATAGTGGGCATATCAATGTTCACGAAACAGGAGCAATTGAAGCTACTGGACATAAGGTAGTTATTGCAGATAGTTTGCATGGAAAGTTAACAATAGAAGGTATTCGTAAGGCTATCTGTTTTCATGAAGATGAACACATGGTAAAACCTTCTATGGTGTATATATCTAATGCTACAGAAGTAGGTACCATTTATACAAAAGAAGAATTAAAGAACATTCATGAAGTGTGCAAAGAATTAGGTCTTTATGTGTTCATGGATGGAGCACGTCTAGGTGTTGCACTTTGTAGTGAAGATAACGATGTATGTATGAGCGATTTATGTACCTATTGTGATGTATTCTACATTGGTGGTACAAAGAATGGTGCTATGTTTGGAGAAGCGGTTGTTATTGTGAATGATAAGCTAAAAGAGAATTTCCGTTATATGATAAAACAACATGGTGGAATGTTAGCAAAGGGAAGATTGTTAGGAATACAATTTCACGCTTTGTTTCAAAATAATTTATACTACGATTTAGCAAAACATGCGAATGAAATGGCGCAACAGATAAAAGATACAATGAAGTCTTGTGGTATAAAGTTTTTTATGGAATCTACTACGAATCAATTATTTCCAATACTTCCTAATACATTGATTAAAGCACTTGAAAAAGATTATCTATTTCAAAATTGGTGTACGATTGATGATACATCTAGGGCGGTTCGTTTTGTGACTTCATGGGCAACAAGTAAAGAAGCCGTTGATGTATTCTGTGAGGATTTTAAAAAGTGTATTTGTAGTGAGGGTGTATAACATGGAAAAGAAGTATTTCTTTTTTGATATTGATGGAACTTTAACAGATGGAAAGAGTTTTATGGGAGGAATACCTCAATCTACAAAAGACGCAATACAGGAATTAAAGAAGAATGGTCATGAAGTAGCAATCGCAACTGGTAGACCTTATGTTGCCGCAAAAGTATTCGCAAAGGATGCAGGAATTGAAAATGTTGTATGCAATGGTGGATATACATGTGTACTTAATGGAGAAATCATTGCTAATAAAGGAATGGAACTTAAAGATTGTCATCATTTGATGCAGGAATGTTTAGATAAAGATATACCTTTTTTAGTAGCTTATCAGGATGATTTTGTATTCTATACACATAACGATACATTCTTCACAGTTGTAAATAGAGATGAATTTCATGCGGATGTAAAAGTAATAGATAATTTTGACTATTTTGCATGTCCAGAAATATTTCGTATGATGATTGCGATTGATCGAGGATATGAAGATAAAATTGAACATTATGGCTCTTTGGTTCCTTCTCGTTATCATGATCATTATGTTATTGTTGAACCCGATGATAAATATGAGGGTGTTTTGCAAATGGTGAAAGCATTAAAAGGGAATGAGAAAGATATTGTTGTCTTTGGTGATGGCATGAATGATGTTACTATGTTTCAAAGTGCTCCTATTTCAATTGCGATGGGAAATGGAGTAGATACACTAAAAGAATTGGCAGACTTTGTTACAAAGAGAAGTGATGAAGATGGTATTGCCTTTGCTTTAAAACATTTTGGTTGGATTTCGTAGAGGAGGAATGCTTTAGTGGATAATATCACGGGATTTCTAATTCGTTATGCGCGTTTGCAACAAAATATTTCTCAAGAAGGATTGTGCAAAGGGATATGCGTTGTTTCCTATTTAAGCAAAATCGAACAGGGTAAAGTAAATGCTAGTGAAGAGGTTATTGCTCCTTTATTTGAACGATTGGGATTAACGTATTTATCAGATCAAGCATTTGTTGAAAACTATAAGAAAACTATCAAACGTTTTTTTCATAACTATTTTCTTCAAGAAGATTACGAAGCAGAACTTCAAGATATACGTTCTGTAGCAGATGTGTTAATGGGAAGTCAACTTGTGATTGATCTTCACTTAGTGGAGTTGTACGCAAAGGATTGTGAACATTACACTGAGGAACATGTCGCATTGTTTGAAAAATTGGAAAAGTTTGAATCTTATATGAATGATGATCAGTTGTTTTTATATTACCTTAGTGTAGATTTAAAAGGAAATACAAAAGAAGCAATCAATGCTTTAAAGAAAGCAGGGAATATAAAGAATTGTAGTGTACAAAAATTATGGTTAGGGCAGGCGTATTATTTTATGGGAGATAATGCAGAAGCTAATGTATACTTCCAACAAGCATATCAACTTGCTAGTGAAGAAGGTAATGCAGTATGTATGTTAGATAGTGCACTCTTTTTAGGGAATAGCTATTCAAATACACATGATGATGCGTTGATGCGGAAGCACTATAAACAATGCGAAATGTTGGCTCATAGCTTGAAGCGTGAGGATATTTTGCCCGCATTACATTATAATATAGGAAGTTCCCTTTTACAGTGGGGAAGGATTGAAGAAGCAGAAGAGTACCTTTTATTAAGTGTTCAAAATGAAGCTGATTCTTCTAGCCTTCCAATGTTTTTGAATTATCAAAAGCTTGCGATCCTATATAAAGATTTAGAGAATAAAAAAGAGATGATAAAATATCTTGAATTAGCGGACGAAGAGGCAAAAATATGTAAAGATCGTTTGCTAGTGAAAATGCATGAATTTGTACATTTATATTGTGCTGATGAAAGAGTGTATGACGATGCTTATTTGAACTTGCTCATACAATTAACAAAGCCTTCTTATAAAGATGAATTCGGTGTTGTTACGATTGGTTATGGATATCGTATCTTTCATGCTACTTATTTATTTGATGCTTATCAGAAAATGAGGCGTTATAAAGAAGCACTACAAGTAAAAGAATCCTTAGGTTTATACAAGTTTTCTTGAAAAAGAACAAAATATTCCATTTACCTTATATAATGAGTTAATATTTTCTCAAATATAGGGTATTTTTTATACTTGTGCAATAGATTATAATATATGTATGAGGTAGAAAATATGAAAAAAACACTTTGGACATTTGATTTCACAGTAATTACGATAGGGACAATTATTAGTGCCATTGGGAGTGTTGCGATGAGTTTTGCACTATCGTTAGTCGTTTTTGATGAAACACAATCTACATGGTTAACGGGTGTGTTTACGGCAGTATCGTTTATTCCATCGGTTGTAATTCCATTGTTAGTGGCACCATATGTGGATAAACACAATCGCAAACATCTGATTGTTCGTTTGGATATGTTATCTGGAATACTCTATTTGATATTTACAATATATTTATTAAATAATGATTTCTCCTATTATATGTATCTATTATTCACCGTATTAATAGGTTCTATTGGCGCGATTTATAACTTAGCTTATAGTTCTCTATATCCAGAACTTATCCCACAGGGATTTGCACAAAAAGGATATTCTATTTCTTCTGTTATCTATCCATCCGTTGTGGCATTTGTAACACCCATTGCATCTTTTATGTATATTTCTTTTGGTATAGTAAGCGTATGTTTATTAGAAGGTATTTTATTATTGGGTGCTTCGTTTTTTGAACATTTGATACGTTACCAAGAACATCGTGATAGTACAGAAGATACATATACATTAAAGACATACAAGGAAGATATTTTTGAAGGCTTAGGGTATTTGAAAAAAGAAAAGGGAATACGAAATATATATAGCTATATGGCTGTTTCCAATGGGAGTGCACAAGGGATTTCACTTATGATGCAAGCATTCTTTCAATCGTCCACAATTTTTACAGTAACAATGTATGCATTCTTATCAACTGCTGAGATGGCTGGACGTATATGTGGATCTATCTTTCATTATTTTGTTAAGATTCCAGCAAAAAGACGTTTTGATATTGCGGCTAGTGTCTATGTAAGTTATGAAGCATTGGATATGATGTTGTTGTTTATTGCTTATCCATTAATGATTGTCAATCGATTTACTGCAGGCTTCCTTGGTATCAATAGCTTAAATATACGAGAGGCTAGTACACAGAATTATATACCATCTAATATGAGGGCACGTGTCAATGCATTCTTCTCTGTAATCGTAGCTTTTTGTACATTAGGCGCAAGACTATTAGCAGGATTGTTAGGTGAACTGTTTCCATTTGCATATGTATGTTTGTTCTTCGCATCGCTATCTATGATTGCAGTACTTTTTATTGTGATACGAAATCGAAATACAATCAAACCAATTTTCAATCAAGATATCTAATCCTATAGCCTTGAAATAAAGAAGTATGGTATACTTTTGCTAGAGAAATGAGGGATGTATATGTTCATGGATTTAGTTGTACAAAATAGAAGTTATCGTGGATATGATGAAAGTCGTAAAATTATAAAAGAAGAAATGCTAGATATGATCAATCATGCACGTTTATGCGCAAGTAGTGTAAATAAACAGCCTTTAAAGTATTATGTGGCATATGATGAGGAAATGGTAAAGAAAATACAACCTCTTACCGGTTGGGCAAAAGCTTTGGATATGAAATTACCTCATGATGGGAAATGTCCTACAGGGTTCATTGTTATTTGTCAGGATACTAGTATTATGAAGAATACAGATGCTTTTCTTCGTGATGTAGGGATTGTTGCCCAAACAATGTTGTTACGTGCTGTTGAAATGGGATTGGGTGGTTGTATGATTGGAAACTTCAAAGTAGAAGATATACAAAAAACACTTCATTTAAAAGAGGGGATATATCCACATCTTATTCTTGCGATTGGAAAACCAGATGAAGAAGTAATCATTACAGATGTACAAGATCAAAAAACGAATTATTATCGTGATGAAGAAGATCGTCACTATGTACCAAAAAGATCTTTAAAAGATCTTCTTATAAATGAATAAAGCTTAGTTGTATTCCTAATTTAAAGAAAACCCATTTTGTGTAAATGGGTTTATTTATATAAATAAGGGATGAATGTCTCAAGTTCTTCGTGCCAACTCGCTTCGCTATGTTTTCCTTTAAATATAAGATTTGGAAGAATGGAAACTTGTTGTTCATTAAGCAATTGAAGAATTTTTAGGAAGTTATTCATAGCCTTTGCTAATTGATTTTTTGAACGGAATTCATCACTTCCATAAGAAATATAGATATGTGTATCTTTGTGTAAGCGTGCAGATTTGATTTCCTGTTCTATAGGTTGTTGTAAGCTATAAATAAAAGGCGATAAACAGGCTGCTTTTGAAAATGTATCATTATGATGGAGAATGGAATATAGTGCCATCAATCCTCCCATAGAACTACCACCTATAGCAGTATGTTTTCTGCTGGGAAGAGTTCGATAACGACGATCAATCCATGTTTTCAAGTCTCCTACAACCCATTCCATAAATTCTTTACCTTGTGCATGGATTTCACCTACTTGGGTATCCTTAAAGTCGTAAGGGGAAAATTCTTCTAAGCGACGATAGCCTTCATGGTTACATTCAATACCTACGATGATCAAATCTTGTTCTTGCTTATCTAAATAATCTTTTAAACCCCAACTGGTGCCAAAGGTAGCATCTTCATTATGAAAAAGATTATGTCCATCATACATATACATAACTGGATAATTCTTCTTTGAAGAATCATAATCATGTGGTAAATAAATGTGCAAAGTTCGCATGTCATGAAAACAAGGAATGTAGATTTGTTCTTTTTTAACCATAATAGCACCTCATGGTAAATATTATAGCATATATCAAGAGAGGTTGAATGTTATTATCTTGTTAAACTACATAAAAAGGGGAAGATTATTCAAGTATGATATAGGAATAGGCAAAAGCTTTTGAAAATAGGAAAGATTGTGCGATAATGTACACAGAGGTGATACTATGAAACATGTTAAAATGATGTATTTGAAAAGTTGTCCTTATTGTAAACAAGCATTTGCGATGATGGAAGAATTGAAACAAAACCATCCTGAATATCAAAGCATTGAAATAGAAGAAATCGAAGAACAAATGGAAGAAGAAAAAACTGCAGGGTATGATTACTGGTATGTTCCTACCTATTTTGTAGATGATATCAAGGTTCATGAAGGAATTCCTAGTGTGGAAAAATTAGAAGAAGTGTTAAAACAAGCAAGTATGTAAAAAACAGCCAAGTGATTTCTTCACAAGGCTGTTTTTTAAGACATTTGTTTACTATAATGTTGTGTTTGTTTCATCTTTCGTGATTTCTTCACTATACTTAAAGAAAGCAAGCATATCTTTTTCACTCTTAAATCGTGCAACAATAATTTCTTCTCCCATAGCACTTGCGAGTGCTTTTGGAAGACGTTGTACCATTAAGATGGAATCTTGGTATTTCTTTTGGATATCTTTTACGGTGTGTGCGTATTGGATATGGTCACGCCGTCCAATAAAACCAGATGCATATTTACGGATTTGTTGATATTTGATTTTATCATAAACAATCATATCTGCCCATAATTGGTATACATTGGAATCACAAGCATAATTGATCATATCTGGAAGAAATCCACCCGGTGGTCTCATGTTTACTTCTAATCCTATGATATCTCCTTTTTTACCAACGTGTTGATCTTCGTTTAATCGGAAGAACTCGAAATGAAAGAAACGACTTCTTGTATCGAAGGCATGTACAGCTTTGGTACCTACGTCCATAATATCATCAGGAATATTGACATAAGAATAACAACCAATACTCTTTTGTTCATTTACCGCATCCATGATGCTATCTGTATATTGATGACTTGTCACAAAAAGGATTTCTTTTTCACTATTCGCAATTCCATCAAATGAGAAACAACTTCCATTGATGTATTCTTCCATAATCATTTCATGTGTAAATGGAACTTGAAAAGCTTTGATTAAATCTTTTTGTGATTTTATTTTGAAGGTATCATTTGCGCCAACTCCAACATTTGGTTTGATAACAATGGGGAATCCGACTTCCTTAACAAACTTCGTAGCATTTTCTAATGTGGTTGCGATTTGATAACGCGCTGTGGCAATACCAGCTTTATGAAAGAATTCTTTCATACGTGATTTGCTTTGGTATTCATCCATGCGCTCATATGGAAATCCATTTTCTACATTGAAGTCTTTGCGTAGCTTCGCATCTTGGCGTAACCAATATTCATTGTTGGACTCAATCCAATCAATTTTCCCATATTTAAAGGTAAAATAAGCTACGGCACGAAGCATCTGATCATAGTCTTCCATCGAATCTACACGATAATATTCAGTGATAGAATTTTTAAGATTCGTTGATAAGCTTTGATAAGGGGCATCCGCGATTGCTAAAACATTGACTCCGTTATTCTTTAATCCCTGGCAAAATAACCAATAACTTTCAGGGAAATTTGGTGATATAAATACAAAATTCATAAGAGGTCCTCCTTATCTGTACAGTATTATTGTAAA